>NZ_JCACKO010000125.1:0-27524 GCF_059505445.1 Brasilonema angustatum
CATTTTTTCCTATCTCAATCACTGTAAGGCTTTTGGGTTTCGCACCGCGAACTAGACTAATTTTGGTTATTAAACCGCCAAACCTTTTACAAACCCTTGACATTATGAGGCTTTGAGGGAATGAAACAGCCCTGCTTCTTCAGAGTTCCCTGTTCCCTGCACTTGTTGGAAGTTAAAACAACATACACCACAAGGTAGGCGCATAACATAACGAATAGACCCTAGAATAACAAGCAATCTGGCAACATTAGGCTGACAAGTCTTTAACATTTCTGCCAGAACAAAAATGATATTTTGAGGAGATCAATATGCAAACCATGCGTACTAAGTTTGTGGGTTGGATTATTGTTACTGTCATGAGTCTGTGGGCGCTTCCTTCCTTGGCGGAGGACATCGCCGTCACTGATTTGCCAAAAACGGTCACTCAAGCGATACAAAAACGCTTTCCCTCCGCGAAGCTGATTTCGGCGGAGAAAGAAAACGATAACAATCAGACTCACTATGAAGTAAAGTTCCAGAACGGGAATCAGAAGCAAAAAGTCCACGTAAGACCGAACGGATCGATATACAAAGTGGAGATTGATGACTAACCGAATCAGTGAACAGTGAACAGTAAACAGTGAACAGTAAAGAAGGGGTGGACGAGTCCGTTTCCTACCTGATAACTGATAACTGGTAACTGATAACTGATAACTGTTAAGACTCCCTACTTCGTCTCCATCCAATTGTCGCCCACTCGAACATCCACAATTAACGGTACACTCAACGACACCGCATTTTCCATGACAGACTTAATATGCGGTTGTAATTTTCCCCATTCTTCTGGTAGAACCTCAAACACTAATTCGTCGTGTACCTGTAACAATAGACGCGTTTGATAACTTTGCAAAACTTCATGCAGCTTTACCATCGCGATTTTAATAATATCAGCGCTGGAACCTTGAATGGGAGCATTGGCAGCTGCACGAAGTAACCCCGCATCTTCAGCACCTAAATTACCAAGTTTTTTCAAGTCGATATCTTCTGGGTTGTTGCCTTTGTATTTGCGTATGCTGTTGCTGGTAAAATCTAAATAACGACGACGCCCCAAAATTGTTTCTACATAACCTTGGGATATTGCCTGCTTTTTCACTCCTTCTAAATATTCAAACACTTTGGGATAGCGACTGTTAAATCGCTTAATAAATTCGTTCGCATTGGCTTTATCCACACCAGTTGATCGCGAAAACCGCAGAGAACCCATTCCATAAATCACACCAAAGTTGATCGTTTTTGCTAACCGTCGTTCGTCTGATGTGACATTTTCTTTTTCAAAAACGAGCCGCGCTGTTACAGTGTGAATGTCCTCATTTTGTTGATAAGCTTCAACTAAAACAGGCTCTTGACTCAAATGAGCCAAAATCCGTAACTCGATTTGTGAGTAATCAGCAGCAACCATCAACCAACCAGATTGTGGCACAAATGCTTTACGAATCTGGCGACTAAAAGCAGTGCGAATGGGGATGTTTTGTAAATTCGGATCAGAAGATGACAACCTACCAGTAGATGTTACCGTTTGGTTAAAACTCGTATGTACTCTGTGAGTATCCGGACGAACTAATTTTGGCAGAGAATCTACATAAGTTGATTTCAACTTCGATAAGGTACGATACTCAACAATGGCATCAATAATTCCAGTTTCATCAACTTCTCGCAATCTTTCCAATGTCGCAGCATCTGTAGAATAACCCGTTTGAATTTTACGAGAATACTTTGTGCTTAACTCTAATTTTTCAAACAAGATTTTGCTCAATTGTTTGGGGGAACCCAAGTTGAATTTTTCCTCAGCAATGTTATAAACTTCTTCTTCAAACTTGGCTAAATCTGTTTCTAACTGCTGCGAAAGTTCTTGTAGGTACGCTGTATCTACAGAAATTCCCTGGTATTCCATCTCAGCTAAAACTGGTTCTAGTGGCTGTTCCACATCCACGAGTAGTTTATACAAAGCTGGAATTTTCTCAAGTTCCTCTCGCAATTTTGCCACGAGTTGGAATGTGACATAAACATCCATACCGCAGTAATCTGCGACGCTGGGAATATCCAAGTCAGCGATGGTTTTCCCTTTTGGAACCAAATCTGTATAACTTTTTGCCGTTAAACCCAAGTAACCCTGAGCCAAATCACTTAGATTATGGTTACTATCGGGATTTCGGACATAACTTGCTAGCATGGAGTCAAAGACAACTCCCGCCAACTTAACTCCTTGACACCGTAGAACTAAGCGGTCAAATTTAGCATTTTGCAAAGCCTTGGGATAATCAGCACTTTCTAAAATTGGACGTAGTGCTTTTAAGGCAAAATCTTTGTTTAAATTGTCCCCGACTTTGTGACCAAGTGGTATGTAAGCCATCTCATCTGGTTCCCTTCCCCAGCAACAGCCAATTCCCACCAACTCAGCGTCTCGTGGTTCTAAATCAGTCGTTTCAGTATCCCAAGCAACGGGATGCTGAGTGTCGGTGAATTTTTGCAGCAGCTTTACCAATTCGGTGAGTTGTTCTGCGGTGTTAATGATGCGTGGTTTTATTACAGAAGTTGGAGGTTGTTGTTGATTTGCTGTATCATTGAGAGTAAAAAACCATAAATCATCATCTTCGTTATCTGTGCTTGGCTTAAGTTGAGTGCTGAGTGATTCGTTTGTTTCTGTTTCTGGTGTTTCTTCAATTTCCCCACCAAAACGTTGCTGAAGTTCGTTAATTTTGCCTAAAAAAGATTTTAATTCTAGCTTTTCTAAAATAGGTGTTAAGACACTGGAATCAAACCCTTTAAGAATGCAGTTTTCTAAATCGACTTCTAAAGGAACATTAAGGACTATCTCCGCTAATTTACGAGAGTTCTCAGCATCCTCTTTTCCTACTTCTAGCTTTGTGTGAATTGCGCCTTTGATTTCATGCAATGAAGCATAAATTCGCTGCACTGACTCGTACGTGTTCAGCAACCGCACTGCTGTTTTTTCGCCAATTCCCCTGACACCAGGGATATTATCTGATTTGTCACCGCAAAGAGCTTTATAATCAACGATCTGTGATGGTCTAATACCTAGTTTTTCTTTAACTTGTTCTGGACCAAATTCAGTAAGACTTGCTTTAGAAACTTTTAAGGCGTCTGGGCTAAAATACAGAACACTGATTTGTTTTTCAGTGTCGATGAGTTGAAATAAATCGCGATCGCCACTGACAATTTTGACTTGATATCCAGCCGCCGTTGCTTGCTGTGCTAAGGTTCCCAACACATCATCTGCTTCGTAACGAGCAGCAGTGACGATTTTCAGGTTGAAAGCATCCAGCAACTCGTGTAGATTTTTCAGATCTGGAATAAAATCTTCTGGTGTTTCTGGACGGTTTGCTTTGTATCTATCATCTGCTTCGTGACGGAAAGTTGGCAAACCTAAATCAAAGGCGATCGCCATTGCTTGTGGCTGTTGAGTCGCCATCACCTCCAACAAAGATTTGAGAAAGCCAAAACACACGCTTGTGGGAATTCCCGTTTTTGTCCGTAATCCGCCGTCTCTTCCTTTGGCAAAAGCGAAGTACGAACGAAAGGCGAGGGAGTGTCCATCCACTAGGATAAATGTGGGAGAAGTAGTCGTTAAGGAATCGGAAGCCAACTGGTTTTTTGGTGTTGTTTGGGACATAAACCTATTTTAGCCAGCGACTTGGGCTACGAATCCGACCTATAGAGAGAATTAAGCTATTTGCTTGGCTTGCTTTTGGCGACGGTGACGCAATTGTAACACCACACCAACTCCTCCCATACCCAAAAGTGCGATCGCACTTGCATCTTCTGGAACAGTTGCTACATTGTCCCTACCTAAATCAACCAAGAAAACAACGTCGTTGAAGTCGCGATCAGCTGTTAAAAAACCATTTCCATCAGATTTAAAACCTTTTGGTCCATACAAATCCTCAAAACCCACCAACAGATAACCATCCATTTCATAAGCCACTAGATGATCCAGTTTGTCTGGATTTTGAGTAGCATCTGCGCCGTAAACATAGCCGTTAGGATTGTTAAACCCATCTGCTTTCAGAAAGAAATTGAGTTTAGTTCCAGCTCCTTTTGTGCCTAAATCAACATAGTCTCCGATATTTAAAACGCCATTCTCTTTCCCTAGCTGACATGCTGAATTAGCGCCATTTGATGTATTACAAGAAATATTGTCAAAAACCAATCCTTTTTGGTAGTCAGAACCGTTGATAGCTTCATAAGCCAACTGGTTCTTATAGCCAGCACCCTCATTTAAGAACCAAACGCGAATATTTTGATCATTTTTTACAATCAGTTTTCTGGGGTCTAGTTTATTTAATTTGTCTTCAGGAATTGCAATTCTTTCCTGTTGCACATATTGCTGGAACTCGGTAATTCGAGATTGGAATCCTGAATCATCGGTTGATTTCTCTTTAACTTCATAGGGTGTCAGGTTCTCCCAAGTAAATGTGGCAGCGCCTGCAGGACTGACAGCAGAAAATACACTTGTGATAGCAGCTGTTGCAGCAAAAAGTCCTGTTATTTTTTTTCTAATCATATAAAATTTTTATTTTTTTGTCTTGGAAAATACTCTGTTGTTTAGGCTCTAATATCGATCAGTTCGAGAAAAAATAAAACGATCTTAATTGGGCAGACAATTACACAGCAACACTTCCCCTAACTAGAACGAACTATCCGTTTGAGGAACTCTACCCAACACCAGCTGAAAGGTTTTCTGGGGTTGCGACTGCCTACTTAAACTGAAATTTCTTCTGTTCTGAACTATATTAGTTTGGAATCCAAATCTTTTTTGAGTAATGGAACATGAGTTCATTCTTTTATATCTTAGGTTTTGATTGAGTGACTAGAGTATTTTCCGAATATTTTTTATTGTCTTGATAAAAAATATTGTTCCTGTCAAATTTGAGATTTTTTTCATGTTGAGACTCAATCACGCAATATTCTCTATAAGCAAAAATATGAGATCAATGGTTGAAAGTATTGCTGATCATTTTCATGCTATGAAAATGATTTCTATCATGACTTACTCAAACTATATAAGTAGTAGCTCGTAAGTGGAAATAATTCTATATAGCATTTACCATATACTAATCACAGTTTCATCTGTATATCTGTGTAAAAATTTGTTCACAATGACGAGATGAATTCATTTGTATTCTCTTGTTAGTCCTGTTTACTCTTACTCGCCCTTCGGCTACGCTCAGGGCAAGCCTCTACAGCGTGATAGCCTGTTAATCTCTATATTGGAACTTCAATATTCACTCATCAATTATGCATAAAGTGTCTGCCACAGAATTGGCATTACCTGGCATTGGGGATACATCTACTTTTGACATTCAACTGCTGGTTGTAGATATCGATGGCACAATCGCAGGAAAATCTAACAGCATCAGCACAGCCGTGAAGCAGGCAATTGTTGCAGCACAAGCACGGGGTATTCAAGTGGCGATCGCCACTGGTCGTATGTATCGTTCCGCTTTGCGCTTTCATCAAGAAATTGGCTCAACCCTGCCATTATTAGCTTACCAAGGGGCTTGGATTCAAGACCCAGCTACCCAAAAAATTCATCGCCATTTGCCTGTTTCCCGAGAGTTAGCACACAAGCTTCTAGACTATTTTGAACAACCAGAGTTACGAACGCTCTTATCTGTTCACTTCTATATCAATGATCAGCTTTATGTCCGTGAAATAACCAGGGAAACAGAAATTTACGCAGAACGTAGTGGAATTACCCCTATTGCTGTGGGAGACTTACGCCAAGTCACCAGCAATGAACCCACAAAAATTTTGGCATTGTGCGATGACATAAATATCATTCAACAGTTACTGGGAAATTTGCGCGGCCAATACACCCCAGCCGAACTATACCTCACCACATCTGTTGCCACATTTTTTGAAGCGACTAACCCTTTTGTCAACAAAGGCACTGGGGTACGTTACTTGGCCGAAGAATTACTGGGACTGCAAAGAATTAATGTCATGACCATTGGTGATAACTTCAATGACGTGGAAATGTTGGAGTATGCTGGTATAGGTGTAGCGATGGGTAATGCACCAGCAGCAGTGCAAGCTAAAGCCCAGTGGGTAGCTCCTGACGTAGAGTGTGATGGAGCTGCAGCCGCGATTGAGAGATTTTTACTGTGTTAAAAGTAGTTAGTAGTGGGTAGTCAGAGGGGATTTTGTCTGTATAACCGTGACTTCCACTCACTAGGGATAAAATCAGAAAGAGCACCGACGACTGGCCGTGTTTCGTCTCGGTGCTCCTGCTGGTTCGCTCCTCACACATTGGATAGTATACCCAAGGAAATATGGCGAGTCAATGATTGTTAAAAAAAGTTTATTTTTTGGGAGATTTTCTTGTTTATACTTCGTAGAGAGCAAAAAAACCTAATTTTTCTTCCAACACAAACTTCAACACAGACTGTGTAGCCAAAGCCAATCCTATTTTGGCTTGAGCGAGTTCTGGCGAGGCAGTTTTCACCTCGCCGAAAATCCGGCATTTACACCAAAAAGTTTCAAAAACTCGACTTAAATCTAACGCAGCTTTTTCCCAATTAACTGAGTCGTCAAAATCAGAACCCTCTACTTTATCTACCACTCGTACTAACTCATTGATCAGGAGATAGGAAGCTGGGTGATTGAAACGCAGTTTTTCATCACTGTTCAGCCAAGGAATAGGATTGGGAGTAAAAATGCTTGACAAAAGGTTTTGCTTGACATTATCACCCTCATCAACATTTGATTCCCTCAGTTTAATCAATCCCTCGTGAACACCCAGTCGTAAGAGCGAGCAGCAGCGTGCATGAGCATATTGAACAGTGAATAAGGAAGCAGAGTTTGGGGAAGAAAAGGGAGAAGAGGAAATGGAGCTCTTAATGGGGTGCTGGGGGGAAAAAGAACCAATGGACATTCTTTCTTCCTGCTCAGAGCTCAGAGATCCCTGCTCCTTGTCCCCTGTTCCCTGCTCTTTGCTCTTTGATCCCTGCTCAATAACTCCCCCTACAGTAAGATTCTGCAACCAATCAGCTAAGAGGGAATGAGTCAGTTCCAAGTGAATCCAACCAGGGGAAACGACTTGAACTTTGAAATCTTTGTCATAGTTTGTTGAAATATGAGAGGTAATGCCATTTGCAATCTCTATAGCGGGATATTTTTCAAATTTCGCCAGCCGCAAAGCTATACCTGAAATATAAACAATTGTCTCATTATATCCACCCTGAGATAGAGGAATTTTTATGTCTTTTGTGCGTTCACTATGCAGAAAATTAGCATAAGTACTTAAAGCGATTGCTAATTTGCTGCTTACTAACTGTTTTATTGCTTTATACTTAGGTTGGTGTAATTTATATTGCAAAAATATTTAAGTTATATTACTCTTGACATAATGTCTTCAATATTTGTCATCTGTCTAAGGAAATAAGTTAAATTTACGGAAAGAAAAATTAGAATTGTGCAAAATTTAATTAAATTAGAGTAAATTTTACTACCTTAATTGTACAGTAAGAAGTATAACAAAAGAGTAGGAGCTACGCTTTCTACCTTTTGGATGAGTGGTACAGTTAGGTTTAATGCCTCTTGTGCCGACATCAAAGACACTCCTTGCACCTTTTTATGACGTCTTTGTCTTCCGCCGAACGCTCTTTGTTACCTATGCAATCTCCATCCTCTTTCTCTGAGGCATCACGTCCTTTTTTGACTTGGCAACGAATTCTTGATTGGGCTCAGGAACACTACCGCTGCCGCACCTTTAGCAAAGATGAGCGCATTCCAGCCCGAGCTGGATTGCTGTACTTGGTGCAAAGGGGTGCGATCCGTATGGTGGGAACCGCCCAGGTAAGTGCAACTGCAAGTCAGTTAACATCTCGACGCATCAATAGAACTCCCGAAGAAGCTTTCTTAGGGTTTGTTGGTGCAGGGCAACCGTTTGAAATTGTTGCCCAGTCACCATTCACGCTCCAGGCTTATGCCCATGTAGACCAAACTGCTGTACTGTGGATGTACTGGCACGATTTGGACAATTGGCCTCACTTCCGCCGCGAAGTCATGGATGCCTTTAGGTATCAGCACCAGCGCAAGCTGCTGTGGCTGAGTGCCTTGGGACAACGACGCACGATTGACCGACTCCTAGGATTCCTCACATTGTTGATTGAGGAATATGGAGAACCGTCAATGAGCGATACCGACCCAGATGTGATTCGCGGTTATTGCCTGCCTTTCCCCCTCACCCATGCCCAAATTGGCAGCGCGATCGGTTCGACTCGTGTTACCGTCACCCGCTTGATGGGTAAATTGCGTCAACGTGGCTTAATCCTTACTCAAGGCGACAATCTGATTTGCTTGCCAGCAGAGTCAATTAACAGAGGTAACTAAGCTCACACCGGATGCAGTGGACAGCGAATTTTAAGAAACCCTGCAAGGGTCATGAATTCGATATCCCTGCACAAGCTGGCAGTAAGTTGGCAAAAGGGATACCCACTTGCTGCTGAAGTTGACAATCTGTTTGACCACCACAAACAGATTGCACACAATTAGGTACTTTCCATTTTGGAAAGCCTCAATGTTCAATTTTCTTGTGCCCTTACCAGAACATTTAGAAGGGAGGACAAATGATTCTTGGTAAGGATCAAGGAATTGCCCAAGTATGCTGCTACAAAGGCAAAGGTTAAGTAGAATATTGAGGAAAAATCTTCGAGGCACAAGTGTAGTAAATGCGACTTTTGACTACCAGCCACTTTTTTTGCAGGGCTTGGGTGGAAGTGGGGACAAACTCCACATTAGGGAAGAAAAACGTCACCACCCAAAACGCCCTGCATAAATTGTTTGACATTAGAACTTATACCAATTCAAAAGGCGTGGCGTTAGCCATAGGGTAGCAACTGCCGTTAGCGTAGCGAGACCGGAGGTCTTCCCCGTTCGCCTTTGGCGTGCCGTAGGCATAGGGTGTACGCAGTTCATGATGGCTACTTAGTAAAAAATTTGAGAACATATTTCAGCTAGATACAGACATTTTAAACGGCAAGACGGGCAAGCAAAATGCAAAGATTGCACCGTTAGGAAATCGATTTTCTGCCCAGATTTTGCCGCTATGCGCTTCTATGATTTGACGAGTTAAATACAACCCCAAGCCAGAACCTTTGGCTTGGCGATCGCTGTGTCCCTGATAAAACCGCTTAAAAAGGTTTGGCAGTTCTTCTGACTTTATGCCTGGTCCAGTATCTATAACTTTAGCAGTTTGATAAGAGGAACCTGCTTCTAACACAACCTCCACTTTGCCACCGCGAGGAGAGTGGTTGATAGCATTAGTCAGAAGATTAGTAAATACCCGTTGCAGTTGCAAGGCATCACCATGAACCCAAAGGAACTTGCGAAAGTCTGACTCACCGTAGTTGCAGGAAATATGAACGCGACGACTGGAAGCAAGTTCGGTCAAAGTTATTGCCACATCTTCAGCAATTTCAACAAGATTAACAGGTGCTAACTGTAGCTTTAACCCCTCCATATCGTTGCGGTAGACATCCAAGAGCGTTTCTACCATCTGCAAACTAGTCTGGTGGCTCTTAATCATCGTTGTTAAAACTTTTTTCTGGGCTGGAACAACAGAGCCAAAATTTTCTCGTTCAAACGCCTGTAATGTCTCAAGGGCTCCCAATAGAGGAGTTTTCAAGTCATGAGTTAGGGTAGAGGCAAAGTCTTCTCGCACACTCGCTAACTTCTTTTGTGCGTGAAGTTTTGCTTGTTGTTTTAAGAGTGCTTCTTGATACAGACGATTGCGATCGCCCAAAATACCTGTCACTATTAATGCTAAGACTGCAATCAATCGACTAGCAATTGTGGAAGCTCTAACAGGAAGGATACCTGGAACCCATACGTTCAGAATCGTTAGAATGCAAGCAACTAGAGTCAGTTGTAGCGTTGCCATTCGACTCAGACGAGCATTTGCTATCATAATTGGACCGATATAAAGGTAACCAAACACATAGTCTGGTGGAGTAGAGAACTCCAATAGAACCACAATCGTAAATAGTCCAATAATTATCCAAGATGTTCTCAAGCGCGGGTTGTTTTTATGGCTTACAAGTTTGAGCACCGACATCTCGAGATGGAACATAAAAGCTGTGTGTCAAGTATAACAAATCTCTTCAAAACCTAGTTACTTTTGACTAAAAATAATTGTTTATTTTATATTTTTAACTATCTATATTTGCAGATATAGACTTCATCTAAACGCGCTAAACGTTTATCGTTCTCAAGAGATATATGCTAATGGATAGAATTCATAAATAATTATATCTTGTAAGTTTTGAAGAAAAGTTTGATAATAAGAAATCTGAGAAGCACCTATAAAACATAGGGTGCTAAGTGATTATGAGAGAAAATATAATTTTCTATAGAACGATTAGGCTAAAATCCATTGGAACTTATGTTTATTACTGGAAAGCGGCTGTTACAGGTGTATTTACATTAGCGTTGATTTTAGGCTTTCCCTTTGAGTATGCTCCTAGTTAAATCACGGTTCAAAACCTGTTCAAACTTCTATATACGGATAGATTTTTTCTTTGTCAATTCCTGACAACAGACTAGACAGCAAATTTCAAGTATAAAGACAAAAATTGAGGAAAGTAAAGGAGTAAGAAGTGGTGTCGTGAAATAAATGAAAAAACGCTGTCAATGTGAAAAGATCAAACTTAATTAATTTATTGATGCTGGAGTTAGACTAACTCATGCTAGAAGGATGGATTCAAATTGCATTAACGCTACTGATTGTAGTCGTGATAACTCCCTTTTTTGGGCGATACATGGCGCGTGTCTTTCAGGAGCAAAGGACGTTTCTCGACCCGATTTTGAACCCAGTTGAGCGCATGCTTTACTCCGCAATTGGCGTTTCTGCCAAGGAGGACATGACGGGTTGGCAGTATGCGCGGGCAATTTTGTACAGCAACATTGTCATGGGGTTGCTCATCTTCTTCATGATTATGAATCAGGGATGGCTACCGCTCAACCCCACCAAAATAAGTGCCCCAACTTGGGACACAGTAGTACACACCACCATTTCCTTCATTACCAATACCAACCAGCAGCACTATTCTGGTGAAACTTACTTGAGTTACGCCAGCCAAATGTGGGGACTGGGGTATCATATGTTTACCTCGGCTGCAACAGGTATAGCGGTGGCGATCGCCTTTATTCGCGGGTTGACAGGCAGACCATTGGGCAACTTCTACGTAGATCTGATTCGCTCAATTACGCGGATTTTACTACCCATTAGTATTGTGGGGGGAATCATTATGATCGCGGCTGGTGTTCCGGAAACACTGGCAGGCCCAGCTGTGTTTGCCACTTTAGAAGATCCTAATATCAGTCAGGCGATCGCTCGTGGTCCAGTTGCCCATTTTGAAATCATTAAGGAACTAGGCGAGAACGGCGGCGGCTTTTTCGCCATCAACTCAGCACACCCCTTTGAAAATCCAAATGGTTTGACCAATCTCATCCAGCTTGTCGCCATCATCTCGATACCCACTTCGCTGATTTATACTTATGGCATCATTGCTAACAACGTCAAGCAAGCTTGGTTGGTATATAGTATACCGTTTGCCATTCTAGTGGTCTTTGTCATTATTACAGCGATTGGTGAATATAACGGTAATCCTGCGGTAAACGCCTTGTTGGGAAGTCAGCAACCGAACCTAGAGGGTAAGGAAGTTCGATTTGGTTGGGCACAATCAGCTCTGTATGCTGTGTTCACAACTGCCACTATGTGCGGTGCGGTCAATAGCTTGCATGATTCATTTATGCCTAGTGGTGGTTTCGTCACCCTTTCCAATATGTTTCTCCAGATTGTGTTTGGAGGACAAGGTACGGGAACCGCTTATTTGTTTGCTTACCTAATTCTGGCAGTATTCGTTACAGGTCTGATGGTAGGAAGGACACCGGAATTTCTGGGACGCAAAATTGAAAAGCGTGAGGTAGTGCTTGCCAGTTTCTTGCTTCTGATGGTTCACCCAATCGCCATTCTGATTCCAGCAGGAATAACCCTAGCATTCCCCGATCAACTAGCAGGAATCAGTAATCCTGGCTTCCACGGTTTTGCTCAAGTCATTTACGAATATGCCTCAGCTGCAGCCAACAACGGGTCTGGGTTTGAAGGCTTAGGCGATTCACAACCGTCTCCAATAGCGATCGTAACAGGAGCAAAAACCACGGTAACTGCCTTGTGGTGGAACCTGAGTACTTGCTTTAGTCTCCTCGCAGGACGCTATATCCCAATCATAGGTTTATTGTTGCTTGCTGATAGTATGTCGCGCAAGCAATCTGTTCCCTTTACAACTGGTACATTGCGAACCGATACCAAACTGTTTACCAGCGTAACCGCTGGTGTCATCCTGATTTTGGGCGCACTCACGTTCTTTCCAGTCCTAGCATTTGGACCAATTGGCGAAGCCTTCCAAATTGCTAAAGGTATTGGCTAACAGTAATCAGTGAACAGTGAACAGTGAATAGAGTCAGCGATTTCTTGACCCCCCTGCTAACTGGTAACTGCTAACTGGTAACTGCTAACTGATAACTGCTAACTGATAACTGACAACTGATAACTGACTAATGTATGCGAAGCACTACTGACCAATCTACGTCTTCCCGTTCACCTCGTGTTCCCCAAGGAAGCCGTGACTCGCGTAGGCACACCCCCAAGGCAGATATGCGGGGATTGTACCAGAGGGCGATTCGGGAGTCGTTCGTCAAACTCAATCCTCGAACTGCCGTCAAAAACCCAGTCATGTTTATCGTCTGGGTAGGAACGATTGTCACCTTCCTAGTGACCGTTGATCCCAATTTATTTGGCACCGTACAGGCAGATATCAATCAGCAACGCCTGTTAAACGGGTTGATTACCTTGATTCTATTTTTCACAGTTCTGTTTGCGAACTTTGCGGAAGCCGTAGCTGAAGGACGCGGAAAGGCACAAGCAGACTCGCTCAAAGCAACGCGTTCAGACACCGTTGCCCGCAAAATGCTGCCCGACGGTTCCATTAAAGAAGTCAACTCCACCGAACTGCGGCGAGGTGATTTGGTAAAGGTGAGTGCTGGTAACATGATTCCTGCTGATGGGGAAATCACTCAAGGCATCGGTTCGGTAGATGAGTCTGCCATCACCGGAGAATCCGCCCCTGTACTAAAGCAACCAGGCACGGACATTGCCAGTTCGGTGACGGGAGGTACGCGGTTGCTGTCTGACGAATTAACGATTCGGATTACAGCCGATCCAGGTCAAGGCTTTATTGACCGCATGATCGCCTTGGTAGAGGGAGCAGAACGCACCAAAACTCCCAATGAAATTGCGCTGACAGTGCTGCTTGCTGTACTGACGCAGGTGTTTGTGATTGTGGTATCAACGATTCCACCGTTTGCGGGTTATATTGCAAACTTTATTAGCACTGTTTATGGAGCTGAAGCAGGAAACAGTTTACGCGCTGGTGCTAGCATTGCCATCCTGATCTCACTGCTGGTTGCTCTGATTCCCACCACAATTGGTGGTTTGCTGAGCGCCATTGGTATCGCTGGGATGGACAGAGTTGCCCAGTTTAACGTGATTGCCACTTCCGGACGAGCCGTAGAAGCATGCGGTGACATCAACTCGTTGGTGCTAGATAAAACAGGTACCATCACCTTAGGAAACCGGATGGCTGATGAATTTATTCCTCTCAATGGTCATTCCCTCGAAGATGTAGCGCGAATATCCCTAGCAGCCAGTGTGTTTGATGAGACACCAGAAGGTAAATCAATCGTGGGACTGGCAGAAAGGCAGCGAGTTGGGGTAGACTTTGATACTAGTAAGGCAGAGGGAGTAGAGTTCTCCGCGAAAACCCGCATGAGTGGTACCGATTTACCCGATGGCAAACAAGTTCGTAAAGGCGCAGTGGATGCAATTAAGGGGTTTGTCCGTTCCCGTAACGGCAATGTTCCTAGTGATTTAGACGCAGCTTATGAAAGAGTTTCCCGGTTAGGAGGGACACCGTTAGCCGTCTGCTTTGAGAACGATCTCTATGGCGTTATTTACCTCAAAGACATTGTGAAACCAGGTTTGCGCGAACGGTTTGACCAACTCCGGCGGATGGGGGTTAAAACTATCATGCTCACAGGTGACAACCGCATTACGGCTGAGGTTATAGCTCAAGAGGCGGGAGTTGATGATTTTATCGCAGAAGCTACCCCAGAAGACAAAATTGAAGTGATTCGCTCTGAACAAGCCGAGGGCAAGTTGGTAGCTATGACTGGGGACGGTACCAACGATGCCCCGGCGCTAGCACAAGCAAATGTCGGTGTGGCGATGAACTCTGGGACACAAGCCGCCAAAGAAGCTGCGAACATGGTGGACTTGGACTCTGACCCCACCAAGCTAATTGATTTGGTGACAATTGGTAAACAACTGCTGATTACCCGTGGGGCATTAACAACCTTCTCAATTGCCAACGATATTGCTAAGTATTTCGCCATCATTCCCACTATTTTTGCGGCGGCTGGAATTGGTGCACTAAATATCATGGGATTAAAAAGTGCCCAGTCTGCCATTCTCTCGGCGCTGATTTACAACGCCCTAGTTATCCCAGCACTCATTCCCATAGCTTTAAAAGGGGTGAAGTTCCGCCCTCTGACAGCAGATCAACTGCTACGACGCAATATCCTTATCTACGGTCTTGGCGGTATAATTGCTCCCTTTATAGCCATCAAATTGATTGACCTCATCCTGCCGTTCTCCTGAGCGCTTAGCGATCAGCAATCAACTTTTCCTACTATTAATAACAAACTATTAGCAAACCCCTGCTATGAAACCTGTTCGCATACAACGTATTATTCCATCACCCCAAATCTCTGACTCTGTATTTGAAACAGCGATTGAAATCTGGTCTTCTGCCAAGAGACAAAAGCTGCCGTTGTATTTATTTTTGGGGATGTGTTTTAACTTAGTGGTTGCGCCTGTGGTTTACGCTGCCACTAATGAAACATTTTCTCGCAACCAAGCTTGGGCATTGGGACTGTTAGGACTGGTGACGGTTGGTCTTTCTATCTATCTGTTTTTCGTGATGTTTGTACCGGAGAAATTCTGATGAGTTTTGCACGTGATGCAGGTAGAGCCGTTCGTTCTACCATAGTCCTTTGGGTGATTACAGCTATAATTTATCCATTTTTTATGATTGCTTGTGGGCAGATTTTGTTCCCGTTTCAGGCAAATGGCAGCTTGGTTCAAAATCGTCAAGGCAAAATTATCGGTTCTGCATTGATTGGTCAACCTTTTACTTCGGATCGCTACTTCAATAGTCGCCCCAGTACCACCAGCTACAGCACTGCTGACCCGAAAAAGGATGAAGCTGGTGTTCTCAAAACTGGAATATCTGGTGCGAGCAACTTGGCTCCTAGTAATCCAGACTTACTCAGTCGTATTAAGGGCAAAAATGACCCCGACCCCAAAAAACAAACTGAAGGTGACCTCAATCGACTCAAAAAAGCAGGTGTGCAACCTACTGCCGATTTAGTCTACACCTCTGGTTCCAGTCTTGATCCACACATCAGCCTCGAAGCTGCTAAGGCGCAAATTGCACGCGTGGCAAAAGTGCGAGGACTCCAGGCGAATCAGCTCGAAACCTTGATTGCTCAAAATACCGATGGTCGCTTTCTGGGCATCTTTGGTGAACCAGGAGTCAACATATTGAAGCTGAATCTAGCTTTGGATGTATTGAAACCCTCAATTTCGTGAAAAAAATCGAGAAATAAGAGCATCAGGGGATGGAAAGTCTAGGAAAGAACCGTTCCTTGTACTTATCCTTTATTCTTTGCAAATGAGAATTGACCAACCACGATTTCTATGAGCGACTGTCTTCCTTCCACCCACCAATCCTTTCAGCCTTTGGAGGATGGTAGTATTTCCTCCCCTGGTGAGTATAATTCGCTGCTCAAAAACCGCTACCATATCCTCAAACCCCTTGCGACAGGAGGATTTAGTAAAACTTTTCTCGCTGTCGATGCTAATCGTCAGGTAGAAAACGAATTCTGCCTGATCAAACAATTGTTTCCACATCACCAAGCTGTTCACCATCACCAGAAAGCAAGAAAACTATTTCACCAGGAATCTGTACTTTTAGCAGAACTTGGTAAGCATCCCCAGATTCCCCAATTGTTAGACTCCTTTGAGCAGGATGGACAGCAGTATTTAGTCCAAGAATGGATTGACGGAGAAACTTTGGAAGAGGAATTGGCGCAAGAAGGAGCATTCAATGAAGCTGAAATTCGGCAATTACTCTTGGAGTTATTACCTGTTTTGCAGTTTGTTCATGATCATCAGGTGATTCACCGCGACATTAAACCAACAAACATTATTCGTCGCCGTAATCATGGTCAACTGATGTTAGTAGATTTTGGGGTTGCGAAGTATTCTGCTAACATAATTGCCGAAAAAACTGGAACCACTATTGGTAGTGCTGAATACGCAGCACCTGAGCAAGTAAAGGGCAAACCTGTTTTTGCCAGCGATCTTTACAGCCTGGGTGTCACTTGCTTGCATTTGCTCACACTGATGTCGCCATTTGAACTGCATGATTGTAATGAAGATGCTTGGATATGGCGCTCATATTTGACCACACCAATTAGCTCTTCTCTAGAGCAGGTTTTATGCAAGTTGCTACAAAGAGCAACCAAACAACGCTATCAATCCGCTAAAGAGGTTCTGGCAGACTTGAATGATTTGCCAAAACACATCGTTTTTCCATCAAAGCCACCTGCAAAACCAAGCACAGACAATCACGATTTTTACTTCGGGTTTAGTCTTAAAGAAGATCTACCTGCTTCAATAATTCCATATGCTACAGCACTAAATATTCACTCCATCGATTCTGTCAAAATTTTTGACCCCCAGACTCAAGCTTGGTATTACTTGAGTGGCAAAATCGAAGCAAAAAATGTTGTCCGGAAAGTAGCTACATTTCTACATCCATGTCTAGCAGAGGCTGCGGCTACACCAACTCTTGGAAATCAAAGGTCTCAAGCAGTTTCAGGCAATATACTCTGGAGAATTTTTACAGCAATTAGTGTTACTTACGTTGCTTTTTTGATTATTGCTTGCGTCACCGGAATTCAATCACACTTGACGAATGCTACTTGGAAAGTAGAAAACTTGAGGACGAAAGTGAGATGACTCTTATCAACGTTGATGTGCAAATTATTTACAAACTTTCCACTTTGAGTGCGCAATCCCTTTACGTTGCAAGTATTTCCCAGACGACTGACTCTAGCCAACCCAAGTTAACTGGGCAGACTGACCATAGTACAAGCTTTTTTATAGGATTTTTCTTGATTTTCGTGGTCATCGGTTTTCTCTTAGGATGTTTTTTGAAATACAAAAGATATCAAAAACTATGTACTAAGCTACAGGCCGAATTTCTTAAAGAAGTTGAAACTTTAAACAAAATAGAAAAGATGACGCCTGAGATTGATGAGAAGATTAAGTCTCAAAAGAACCAGTATGTTGAAACTTTAGAAAAGATATGGAAGATGAAGCCTTAAAGTCAAGAGATTGATTGACATGGGACAGTATGAGGAAAATAGAAAAATGCTGCTAGTGGTTTTGTCTCTTATAGCGACATTACAGGCTTTGGTATCAATGATGATGGTGAAGTTTGGAGCTACGGAGTTGGGGTAGCACTGCCAGACTTAGGTAACAAAGGGAACGTTTTAGGAGTTTTTGCAGGTGCCGAACCTTACTTAGGAAGTCTCAAGGGTGATAGACCGTACCACATTGAAGGCTTCTACAAGTATCGACTCAATGACAATATTTCTATCACCCCTGGTGTCATTTGGTTAACCAATCCTGGTCAAAGTGTCAACAACAATAGTGATGCGGTGATTGGTACGCTCAGAACGACCTTCACTTTCTAAAGGTTTAAAGAGAGTTTGAAGTTTTACTTCATCTGACAAAACTGAACGCATTGGATAGGGGTGATGGACAACTCTTATAAATAGAGGTTTTTAATATGTATAATTCTGATTTTTTCCGACTTTATCTATTAACAGAAAATAGTTTTAATCAGACAAACCTGATGTTAGCCAAAGTGGAAAGGGCAACAGATAATACCACAACAAAACCGCATATCGAACTTATGCCCCATTACCCACACTTGGTTGCTCCTATTTGCTTAATCATTCTTTGGGCAATTACCGTTTTTCTTTTTCTATCAAATTTCAGGAAGTTTCAAAAAAATCGCAAAGCAATTACCAACCACTACCAACAATTTCGTTGTTGGAACTGTCGATATTTTCAAGACAACCATTATCTGAATTGTGCGGTACACCCTTCTATTGTTTTAACGAAAGACGCGCTCAATTGTCCTAACTTCTGGTCTAAGACTAGCATAACCAAACCGGAATCTACCGATGATCATCTGTGCTGATACCTATATCGCCTTTCCTCTGTATAGCTCTCACGCATCAAGTGTTTAATTTATATCTAGTGACGACAACGCCCTGATGACTGTATCATATCGTGCCTCAATATCCTCTCGATCCAATTCCTCCAATAAGTTGTGACTGCCGCGTCTAATCATGTTGGCATGACGCAACAGCGGCGCACGGTTCTTTTTGTTATGAGTGCACTCAGCAATAGTCGCGATCACCTCCAGCAAGCGGATTGTGACAGCCACGTCTTGTCGCCCGTACTGTCGAATCTGGTGAAAGGCATCATCAACTAATCCTGCAAACGTCACCTGATTAGTAACTAGGCGGAGGTTGTTGTTGTCATCGTAGCAGTAGGGGGACGGGAAATCTCTTGCAGCCAGACGGCAGAGTGCTGCACTGAGTTGGTCAATACACCGGATTGCTGTAAACGGATCGTTGACAGCAGGGGAAATCGCACGAATGGCGATCTCGACTAGCTGCTTAATGGAGAACTCTACATCCTGGAACGCAGTGCGTTCTCTACCCAAAATAAATGCATGATTGATCTGTTTGGTGAGCTTTCGATTCACACGTTCAGGGGGCAAAATCCTAACCAACTCGCTACCTCGTATAATAAACTTGCCTGGGCGGTGCTTAAAATACAACAGAAGGTCTTTGGATTTGGCGATATTCATCAAGTGGTCGTAATCAATTGCCCGAATATAACCGCTACCAGTCGCCAAGATTGGGTAAGCTTGTTGGTCGAAACCCGTTGGGATTTTCTCAACAAGTTGCCGCTTGTGTTCCGGGTGACGATTTCCCCGATTTTCAGAGAATAGGTCATCAATATTAGATTCCAGTTCCTCACTAATCTCCCTAATGATGTGCCACGCATGAATCGAGGTTGAGGCGTGGTGGATGAAGTAGATTAGAACAATGATACTAGCGATCGCCAGCAGGATGGCGACTGTGATTGAAATTTTTGGCACAAACGGTTGCTCTCCATCAACATGGACACTCCGCAGCACCAGCAAACAGTAGATAAACGTGCCGATGAACGTGCCGAGTACGAACTGAAATCTTATATCCTGCATAAAATTTCGCAGTACTCGTGGACCGAACTGTTGGGAAGCCAGCGTGAGGGCTACGAGCGTGACTGAGAAGACGGTACCAGCGACGGTAATCATCGAACTAGCAATGGTTGAAAGCAGAGTCAGCGCACTATCCCCTCCGCCAGTGTAAGTCTTCAAGCCCAGCTTTTCCATCAGTCCAGACTTGCCTGTCAAGTCAAGTGTCAGCATGAAGAAAGCCAGCGTGATCGCCCCACCTGTCATGAGTGTCGGCACAAACCAGTAGCTAGAGCGCAGGATTTCCCGAAGTTTGATCCGGTTATAATTTTTCATCTGCCATTATTTTCACATAAGACGCACTCGCTACTGTCTTAAGCGCTGCCGCTTTAAAAGTACCTGCATCTGAACCAACTTTGTAAGGAAAGCACCCTCAACGGCATAACTTCAATATCTCTTTAATCGTCACCCCCAAGCCGTGCTGACTCTAAGTCAAGGCCACGCTCGATTCGCTGCAGCACCTGATAACTAAAGTTACATAATCAAATCTAAACTTACTATTCAAAATCAATGCAAGTACTTAGGCTCATTTCCCCCTGCTTCCTTGAATTATTGTCTTAATGTTAAAACCCTCTGCTTCATTTAAGTTTGGGGAAGAATTAGCCGATATAGCTTGCTTATAGTTCCGAAGCTCTGTTCGCGCCACAGGGTTTGAACCTAACTTGCCTCTACCTCGACTTAAGTGGAAACTCGGTTCACTCAGAGCGACTGAAATCAACACAAAAGTAACTGTAATTACGTCAAAACGAACATGAGTTAGTGCCACAAGAAGATTTTGTAACTTGTTTTGTCGGATAAGAGCTAGTTCTTTCGACACTTTAGGAAGGCGAAGAGCCTGAGTGTTAGTGTTATTATTCCTCATTTGAATTAATTTGATAATGTGGACGAATCAGTCACCAACCCCTGACAGTTTCGACCCGATGTCACTCCATTTGGCAGTATTGTTTTGCATAAAGTGACAGAGTGGCTATTCTGGATGTCGTCAGTTCTTGAAGCTTTCACAAGATTTGCACGGCTGAGATTCGCATTCCTGAAATCAGCTCTATTTAGCTTAGATGCTTCTAGATTTGTTCGCTGCAAATCAGCACCAACGAGTAATGTACTTTTAAGGTTTGCTCCGGTAAGATCAGCTCCTTGCAAATTTGCTTCGCGAAGGTCTACCCACTCCAAATTTGCATACCGGAGATTGGCGTTCTTCAAATTAACTCCTTGAAGGTTAGTTGAGCGCAGATCAACTCCTTCTAAGTTTGCTCCCGACAAGTTCATTCCTGATAGATTACAGTTCAGACATTTCCTTGTTTCTTGAAGCTGTTGAATCGTGTGTTGTCGAACAAAGTCATTACCTTGGCTAACCAGGGAGGGAATAAGGGCGATCGCCCCAGGAATGACCAGACGTAATAAGGGAATCATAATACGGAGATTTTTTGAAAATTGAGTAACTAAATTGAGTTACTACAGGCTATTAGGTTGCTGTAACTTCACACCACCACTAGCAAGTTAGGTAAATGTCTGCAATTTGACTACTAAATCAGGCTGTGGTTGGAGTATCTAAGTATTAGGTATATGAGTAGAGCGAAAAGAAGTATTCATGATTTTAATCGTGTACAAAAGCTGAACTTATTAAAGAGCTTCAAGAAGAATTCAGAAGTCAGAAGTTAGAATGGGCTGCGCCCCACTCTGCTAACAGATTCAGGAATATGGAGATTCAAATCTCAACTAACTGTGAACATCGTATAGACGGTGGGGATTTAAACCTAAGACGAGTCCAAGCGTCGTACAGGAGGCATTCTGACTCCTGACGACTGACACCTCTGTTTTTTGTGTTAAATCTGTTGAATTCGCAACATGCTTAGCTGAAATTAAGCATGTTTGATTGCTCGAAGAATAAATAGGATGGGTTTTCTTAAGAGTAACTTTCAGAGCAGGAGTCATCATTGGATGAATAGCTACTGCTAAAATTTCATCTTCTGGATAAATTGTGGGATTCTCTATTGCTAGAATGACTTTACCTTCTCTTACAATTCCCAATAGAACACAATTTTCCGGTAACGGAATATCGGCAAAACAAACACCACATAGAGTACTATTAGGTTGAATGAAAACACCAACTAGACTCGGTTCAATCAAATCTTTTTCTTGGAACACAAACCCAAACACCAAAAAAAGTGTTTTTTAAACTCTTATCTTATTATTATGTGACTTTTCTCTCAAAGAATGATCTCATTCCAGATAGATTTTAAGATAAAATATGCTATATATTAAATTATATAGATGTTTAGTATCGCAAATAAACTGTATCTATTTACAGATATGGTTTTGATATACAAGCTATCTTCAGAATGAAAATTTTGTTGTTCATGAACTCTTGTGACTCTTGAGTTCTGAGGCCTTTATTCTTCTTGCTGAACTTTTTATTCATCCGCCAGTCCACAGGATTCGTTCTGATGTCAAGTCCGACTTATTATTTACAATATGTCCGCCACGAGTGGAGACGCTCTTGCAACGTCCGATTCGTGCGCTTTGCGCTTACGCGACTGACTTGTCTTAAGAGCACTTATTGTTACCCATTCAAAATAAATTATTAACTTTTCTTGAACTTATGAGTACACTAAGCAAGTAAGATGGTGTGTAGCAATGTTAATACGCAAATAATGTACAGTTCTTATACTGTTTGCTCTAACAGTACCTACTTACGTCCTGCTCGTCGCGGCAAGCACAAGATTTTTATTGGTATGGCTCCTGGTGTTGGCAAAACCTACAGGATGCTAGATGAAGCCTGCCGACAAAAAAAAGATGGTATAGATGTTGTTCTTGGATGGCTGGAAACTCACGATCGCCCAGAAACAGATGCTAAAACACAAGGTTTAGAAGTGATTCCACCAAACAAGATAGAACAGGGCGGGTTAATCTTCACCGAGATGAATACTGATGCGATCATTGCCCGCCAACCTCAGCTTGTTTTAGTTGATGAACTAGCACACACCAACATTCCAGGAGCAGAGCGCAACAGACGGTACCAGGATGTAGAGACAATTTTGGCAGCAGGTATTGATGTTTTTTCTACTGTCAACATACAACACTTAGAAAGTCTGTGCCATCAAGTCACGCAGATGACGGGTGTCGTTGTGCAGGAGTGTATTCCAGACAGTTTACTGGAAGCAGCAGACCAAGTGGTTGTTGTGGATGTCACGCCAGAAACATTAGAAGAGCGATTGTTGGAAGGGAAAATTTATCCAACAAAAAAAATCGAGCCATCCATACAAAATCTCTTCCAACGTTCCAACCTGGTAGCTCTGCGAGAACTTGCCCTGCGACAGGTAGCTGATAACATAGAAAAGAAAGAAATTCAGCAAGCCGCTCGACTAAACTCCAACGCTAAAGCTGTCAGCGCAAATGCCTACTGTATCCACGAACGAATACTGGTTTGCGTTTCTTGCGCGCCAAACTCTGTGCAATTGATTCGACGCGGAGCTATATTTGCTGATTACATGAACGCACCGTTCTACGTTTTGTTTGTGAACAATCCAGACCATTTTCTGACAAAAGTAGAAGCATTGCACGTTGAAACTTGCAAGCAAATCTGCCAAGAGTTTAAGGGTGAGTTTTTGCAAGTGTCTGGTCAGAACGTAGCACAAGAAATTGCTCGTGTTGCAAAGTTATACCGAATTACTCAGGTAGTATTGGGTCAAACTCGTCGCTTAAAGTGGCAAACGATATTTACAGAGTCTCTCATTCACCAACTGGTGCGATCGCTCAACCAAACCGATATCCATATTATCTCATCTGAAAAATAACCAAAACCAAGCAAATCCAAAGCGTACCGTAGCTACTTGCGACTACAGTGGTACGCATAGTGGAGAATTTGCTAAGCAAAAATATTGAACCGAATTTGTCTCTACCTGGAACAGAGTAAGAATTTCTGAGAAGCAATCACGTTTAATATAATGTCCGGTTAAAGATTTATGATTAAGACAGCACCCAGTGCAGGGGAGATCTGGAGCACCGGGTATGAGTTTTCAAGCTGTTGCACAGATGCACCGAATAATAACTAATCAACCGGGCTTGATATTAAATCATTGTTTTTCTAATTTATGTTACAAGGATTTTTTCAAATTGCTCTGACGTTACTGCTTGTAGTAGTGCTGAGTCCTATTTTGGGAAGGTATTTGGCTCAAGTTTTCATGGCAAGGAAAACTTTGCTTGATCCGGTTATGAAGCGTGTAGAACAAATTATTTATTTGGTCTGCGGTGTTGAACCTGAAAAAGACATGACTGGTCAGGAGTATGCAACAGCCGTGCTTGTGAGCAACTCAGTTATGGCCATTTTCGTTTTTTTACTGTTGATGTTTCAAGAATGGTTGCCTTTAAATCCAACAAATTTAAAGGCACCTACTTGGGATACAGCTTTGCACACAACCGTTTCATTTTTAGTTGCTGCTGACCTACAACACTACACACCCGAGACTACCATGTCTTATTTCAGCCAGGTAGCGGCTTTAGGTTTTTTGATGTTTGTTGCTCCTGCAACTGGCTTGGCTGTAGGAATTGCTTTTTTTCGGGGCTTGAGCGGCAGAAAGTTGGGCAACTTTTACGTGGATTTAACCCGCTCTATTACGCGAGTTTTACTACCAATGTGTATTATTGGCGCTGTAGTGTTGATTAGCTTGGGTGTCCCAGAAACAATAGCCGGTCCTGTAAAAGTCACAACTTTAGAAGGAGCAACGCAAACTATTGCCAGAGGTCCGGTAGCTCACTTTGAAATTATTAAGCTGCTGGGGGAAAACGGTGGCGCTTTTTTTGGTGCAAACTCAGCTCACCCGTTTGAAAATCCCAATGGTGGTTCCAATCTGTTGGAAGTCTTTGCCATGCTTATTATTCCGGCGGCTGTAATTCATAGCTACGGCGTGTTCATCAATAACACTAGGCAGGGCAAGCTACTTTTTTGGATGGTGTTTGCTATCTTTGTGGTTCTGGTTGGGACGACTGCTGTAGGTGAGTATCAAGGCAATCCACTGGTAAATGCGATCATTGGCGAGCAGCCGAATTTAGAAGGCAAAGAAGTGAGGCTGGGTTGGGCGCAAACTGCTCTGTTTGCTATAACTACTACCGCCACCATGACTGGTTCAGCCAATGGGATGTTCGATTCCCTTATGCCATCTGGTGGTTTCAGTGCCCTGCTTAATTTATTTCTTCAGGTTATTTGGGGAGCAATGGGAACTGGAGCTGCTTCTTTGTTAATTTACTTATTTTTAACTGTGTTTCTAACTGGCTTGATGGTTGGACGTACTCCAGAATTTTTAGGACGCAAAATTGAACAACGGGAAATAACCTTGGTTAGCGTGATTGTGCTCATCCATCCTTTGTTGATTTTAATTCCTAGTGCAATTACTCTTGCCTTTCCTGATACTTTGGCAGGTATTAGTAATCCCGGCTTTCATGGTCTGACTCAAGTTATCTATGAGTATGCCTCTGCTGCGGCTGGCAATGGTTCTGGCTTCGAGGGGC
This sequence comes from Brasilonema angustatum, assembly GCF_059505445.1. NCBI lineage: Bacteria > Bacillati > Cyanobacteriota > Cyanophyceae > Nostocales > Scytonemataceae > Brasilonema > Brasilonema angustatum. The sequence goes on from NZ_JCACKO010000125.1 coordinate 25,074, forward strand.
TAGCTGATAGTCAACCTGCATCCACCGCTTTATGGTGGAATTTGACTACCAGTATTACCTTGTGGGCGGGACGTTTTATCCCAATCATTGTCCTGCTACTTTTAGCCGACAGTATGTCACACAAACAAACAGTACCTGCAACCTCCGCGACATTGAGCACAGATACTGGTCTGTTTACAGCAGTAACAACTGGGGTCATTTTGATTTTGGGAGTATTGACTTTTTTGCCAGTTCTGGCATTAGGACCTGTAGCCGAAGCTTTTCAACTGATAGCTAGACGGTAGCTGATGGGTAGGGTTGAATACTTAAGGATATTTATTACCAGTAGGACTTACGCAAAAGAGATCCCCCAACCCCCTTAAAAAGGGGGCTTTTAAGATTCCCCCTTTTTAAGACAGATCAAATTTCATCGAGTCTGTCATTAGCATCTTTAGCAAGTTCAACACATCGGACACTCGCAATCATTCCACAAGCAGCAGTCACTGCACCTTCATTCGCTTTTCCTGTCAGCAGAAGCCCAGCACCTGTAAGACCAATAAAAGCAGACACTGCGGTAGAAATGATTGCAAGATTAAAACTATAACGTGCTTGTCGCAGGCGTTCACGAGCAATACTCAGTTCTATCGGAGAGTCAGAGTGAGGGATTGGCTTGTTATTCATAGATTTCGCAGAGCAAATAAACTTCATACTTCTAATGTGCAGCCAAACGCCTGTAATCTTGACTACGCAACGATTGTGTTGTTCATCACCTGTGACCTTTCTATGATTGTCTTATGCGCTACTTTTGATTGCACAAGCGTTAAGCGTTTGCGTAGCGCCCCCTTAGGGGCTAGCTCTGCCGTAGGCAATCGCCTTTAACATGGAAGAAGTCAAAAGAAACAAGGAAGATAGAAGTTGGTCTTGTTCCTTGTTTCTTCCATCTTCTTGCTTCGCTTAAAAAAACTCTGGTCAAACCATGACAGATCCTAGCCAAAACAGAAAAAAGAAAATAACTATCATCGCGTCTCCACAAGGTGTAGAGAGAGCAGAAAATGCTTTGATAAGGCTAGGATTTGATTCAAAAAGTAACTTTGCCAAATCTCAATTATTAGCTCGTAATACAGTTACAAAATTTTTTCAGCGTCAACCAATTCAGCTTGATTCTTTTAAAAGAATATGTGAGGCATTGAAACTGAAGTGGATAGACATAGCAGAAGAAGAACAATCTGAGCGAATAGAAAGAAAATATAGCAGTAGCTTAGAAACTAATGAGGAGGTGGGGCAAATGCAAACACTTCACCGTAAAGTAACTGTAATAGATAAACAAAGTAAAAAAAAGAAAGCTGAAATTATATTAAAAGGCGATCTGAATTCAGTTCACAACTTAGAATTTATTCAATTTATTTTACAACAACATTCAGGAGACACTATAACAATTACTGATATTCAAGAAGGCAGTATCAGATTAATTGTAGAAGGTTCTCAAGAAGATATCGAACGGCTTATATCTCAGTTTGAATCAGGAGAACTAACACAAGTAAACGGTTTTCCGGTTGAGGATGCTCAAATTTTGAGCGAAATTTCAGATGATGACGAAAGTAACGAATTAGATGATAAATGGCGTCTAGTGCAAGAGATTGTTAGTCAGCCAGTTAAGGGGCGAAATTTGAGAGGTGCTGACTTGAGCGATGTTGACTTAAGTGGTGCTGACTTGAGTGGTGCTGACTTGAGTGGTGCTGACTTGAGTGGTGCTGACCTGAGGGGTGCTAACCTAAGTGATACTGATTTAAGCAGTGCAATAATTGACTCTCAAACAAAACTTGATGATGTACATATTCCTGTTGAAAATATTCAGCTACTACCTGGTGAGACATTAGATAATAACGAGAGTCTAATCCAAGATGGTGCAGTTGATACATCTGGTAGTCAAAACTTAATTTTTCGTCACAATCGAATTAGTGTAAAACTTATTTTTGCAAACTTGATTCGTTGCAACCTGGATGGTGCCTTTCGGATACTTATCAATTTGTTCAGTGCCAATCTCAAAGGTGTCTACCTGAGGGGTCTCTATCTAAGGGGTGTCTACCTCAGGGGTGCCAACCTGATCGGTGCCGACCTGAGCGATGCCAACCTGAGTAGTGCCGACCTGAGCAATACCAACCTGATCGGTACCGACCTGAGAAGCAACCTCAGGGGTGCCAATCTGAGCCATGCCAACCTGTGGATTGCCAACCTCAGCCATGCCAACCTCAGCCATGCCGACCTGAACTATGCCAACCTCAGCCATGCCGACCTGAACCATGCCGACCTCAGCCATGCCGACCTCAGCCATGCCGACCTGAACCATGCCGACCTCAGCCTTGCTTACCTCAAGGGTGCAGTTATTAACAAGGAAACGCGGATTGATGGCAAGTGGCGTTTCATTTGGGAGATTGTTAATCAGGGAGCTGTATGTCAAGATTTAAGTAATGC
>NZ_JCACKO010000125.1:27624-217533 GCF_059505445.1 Brasilonema angustatum
CAACCTCAGCGGTTCCAATCTGAGCGGTTCCAACCTCAGCGGTTCCAATCTGAGCGGTTCCAACCTCAGCGGTTCCAATCTGAGCAATTCCAATCTGAGCGGTTCCAACCTCAGCGGAGCCGACCTGAGCAATTCCAATCTGAGCGGTTCCAACCTCAGCGGTATCGACCTGAGCGGTGCTAACCTGAGCGGTGCTAACCTGATTAATGGCAATCTGCGTCGTGCTATTGTTGTGTATGCCTTATTTATAGGAAGTAAAGGTCTTACAGAGGACAACAAGCGTGACCTAAAGCAGCGAGGGGCAATTTTTGGCGATGAGCAGCGAAAGACTATCTTTAGCGATTCCTCTCCAGTTCCAAAACCAAAATAACTTAAAAATCTGTTAAGTAGGTCAACATGAAAAAACATAAAATACGATTCTTGCGATTACTTCGCTTCACTTCGTTCCGCTCGTAATGACATTTTATGTTTAATTAGGTTGAGCTAATTATCTACATCCCGAAGCGCGATACGCTTAACGTATCGCACTCACCCCACTACGTCAAAACCATTAAGGCTGTACCTCAACATCCCAAGGTCGAACCACTCTTGTCATTCCTTCAACATTCACTTGGACAAGCCAAGAGGTTCCTCCGCGCCGCACATCAGTTACAATTCCCTCTTTACTTTCACCAAAGAGTTTTTGGTTAATGACTTTAATTCTTGCTCCTATCTGAATTTCGTATGGCGGTGCGTAAGCTTTGGAAACTGGATCAACATTTTTATTAGGAATAGCCAATTTGCCCTCTTTGATACGCTCTAGAGCATCGGACATTTTTTCCAAAGCAAGCGTCTGGCGAAGTTGAAGTTGAAGCAATAAACTTATTTGATCTGATGTCATAATTTTTTATTGTAAGTTTGCTAATAATTATTAGATTTCCCCTCAGTGCTTCAGCTGCAGGAAAGAATTGTATTAGGCTCCACCAAAAAATAAATTCTCAGCCTTTAGTCATAAACAGAGACATAAAACTTACGCACGAGGTACAAAAGTAGGACTTATATCAAGTCCGGATGATCACTTGTCATTGCGAGCGGAGCGGTAGCGTAGCGTGGCAATCTCAAACCCCTGCGATTGCTTCACTCCACTTCGTTGCGTTCGCTGCGGACTTTTGATAACTAATTAACCGGACTTGATATTACGTACGCGCTACTAAAAACAGTATGTTGCGATTGCTTCCCTCCGGTCGCAATGACTATAGTTACGTTGTTCGTGCGTAAGTCCTAAAAAGAACAAGACAGTGAGATTGCTTCCTTACGTCGCAACGGGTGCAACTACATTTTCCTTGCGTAAGTCCTAAGATAATGTGTATCACTTAATTCTCACAAATCCAGCCTTTTGAATCAGTTCTTGACCTTGAGGTGTCAGCAGCCAGTTTGCATAAGCATCCCCTGCTTGTTGCTCTGTTTGATTATTTTGTTTTAAAATCACAAACAAATTGCGGGTAATTGGGTAGTCCCCACTACGAAATGCCAGAGCATTCAACTGATTATGTTTGCCAGGACATTGAGACAGAGGTATAAACGGTTCTTGGTAAGGAGGTACAAATTGCCCGGAAATACGCCCTACTGGCAAAGACTTAACTGTGCATTGGGGCACAACCTCTGGCGCTGAAGCATAGTAAATTCCACCAGGACTCGAAGCCAGTTTTCTCAGAGCTTCAGTAGTCGTGTTAATATAACTTACGTTATTCCCAAAATTCTCTTTATTTAGAATATTTTCGACAAAGAACTCCACTGTACCGCCAGCTTCTTTGCTGCGAGTGTATGGTATGATGGGTAAATCTGAACCGCCCACTTGTTGCCAGTTGGTTATCTTGCCAGTGTAAATGTCTTTGATCTGGGAGACGGTTAAACCAGGAATGTTAAGGCTTGGGTTGACGGCGATCGCAATACCATCAATTGCTACTGGAATTTCTTTAAGACTAAATCCTTTCTGTAGTGCTTTTTGGTTTTCTTCACCCTGAATTGAGCGAGAAGATTGAGAAAAAGCGAGTTGATTATCTATCAACATCCGAATGCCAGTGCCAGAACCTGGTTTTTCAGCAGCTGGTTGAACGTAGCGTAAAGTAAACTGAGGGCAGATGCTTTGAAGCACTGGGTCTACGTCTCTACGGATGGGTGCCCATGTTGTACTACCACCGTAGTTGAATGTCCCCGCTGGTAGATTTGGTACACTACAACTTGTTGTCGTAGGGTTTTGAATAGCAGAGTTATTAACTGGATTATTATTTACCGAAGGATTGACAACAAGATTAGAATTAACTTGGTTTGTATTACTTATTTTAGCCCAGCGTTCTATAAGAAACCATAAGCCAACAAAGGTTAAGCCAAGCGTTATAACAATGGCTAGGAAAAGGCTAAGCGTTTCGTTTTTCGGAGACATAAATGGGTGTTAGCAGCAGAAGAAGTTTATAGCAGCAGAGATAATAATTTGTAAATAAGACGAAATAGTGCTGTTACTGCGATCGCCATTAAAGCAGCTGCAACAGACAAAATAATAACTTGCTGAATGGTTAAACCGCCCCGTAACAAGAATAAAACAATCGGTAATGTGATTGCAGGAAAAATTAATAAATCAGATCCTCCAATCCATCGCCTCGATTGAGCAAAAATTAACCCTGATAAAATGACACAAGCAGCAGCTAGGGTTATTATTGGCGATCGCAGCAAACTGAAAAGACCAATTGTTATCAATGCTCCTTCAAACCCACTAAACGCTGCTCTAGCTAATAATTTAATTAAAGAAAATTGTTGTTTAACTGGTCCAGTCGCAGGAAGGGATTGCTTTTGTACTGGGGGTTGAGTCTGTATTTGCTGTGATTGTGGTTGTGGGGTGACAGAAGGCTGAGGGGGATTAACGTATGTAGAAGGTATATGCTTTTGAGGTGCTTTGAGGGCATCTAGAACCTCCTGGGCCGACTGATAGCGTTGATTAGCCGCGCTTAGAAGCATCTTATCTAAAATATCAGCAAGGTGTGGGCTGACACTCACATGACCCCGCCATTTCCACTGGTTACTATACGCATCGAACAGTTGAGTTATCTCTGTTTCGCCCGTTAATAACATCAGGATTGTCACAGCCAAAGCGTACAAATCTGTAGATGGAAATACTTGACCTCCGGACATTTGTTCGGGTGGAGCAAATCCCATAGAATATATATTAGTGGAAGGAGCAGATGCACCAATGGGAGTATTTGTAACCAGTTTAACTGCGCCAAAATCTAGCAAGAAAAGTTTGCCATAGCGATCGCGCATGATGTTAGAAGGTTTGATGTCTCTGTGGATAATATTTTTTTGATGAACAAACTTGAGTATTTTGAGAATTTCTTGCAGAATTTCTAAAACTTCTTGTTCTGAATACTTGCCTTTTTGGGCTAATTCTTCCTCTAAGTTTTGTCCGTCAATATATTCTTGTACTAAATAAAAGAACTGGTCTTGCTCTCCTGCTTGTAAGCTGGGAATGATCACTGGAAAGAAAGCGTATAAGTCTGGAATTTGGTCATGTTGACGTCCAATGTCCTCTAAGACGACTGCTTCTCGTTCAAATAGATCTTGTGCTAGTTGTAGTTGAGTTGGACTTAAATCTCCCGCAGGTTGAAATTGCTTCACTACACATTGGCGCATTCCAGGGGTACGGCGATCGCGTGCCAAAAACGCTGCTCCAAATCCGCCCCGCCCTAAAAGCTTTATTGGCAAATAGCGTCCATCTAGCATGAGCGGCATTCCACATGCAGTACAGTATTTCTGCTGCACTGTTCTGATGGTTCCATGATCATCTAAATCTGAAAAATAATTTTGTGGGCGGGGGCAGCGTGGACGAGTACAATAAATTTCCATACTCAACACTCAATACTCAAATTCCATACTCAACACTCAATACTCAATAGTCAAGAGCGCTTAACTAATAAACATCACTTGTGCGCCTCCTGCTGCAGCTGCCCACCACAGCTACAGCGTAAACATTGCTCTTGTACAGGAGGCACGCGAACAATGGGGAAACTCGGGGTTTCTTGTGCGGATGAGCAGCAAGGGGGGTTTTCCCCCCTGGGTTCGCCGGCAGAGCCGGTTCCCTCTGTCGTTGGGCGTTGGAAACCCTCCTCTGAACTGCTCGCTGGCTCACTTAGGACTTACGCAGGAACTCTCTAAAACTCTTATTCCTTTGTGTCCTTTGCGTCCTACCCTGCGGGAAGCCGCTCCGCGTCTATGCGGTTCGTTTTTTCATAATTTTGCGTAAGTCCTGTCACTAATAACTAATGAACGGCACATGCTACAAGTCGGGGAACCCGCCCAACGCAGTGCCTCCTAATGAACGGCACATGCTACAAGTCGAGGAACCCGCCCAACGCAGTGCCTCCTAATGACTACATCTTAATCATCGTCATCAAAATTATGCGCTCCTACATCCACTGTACTAACCATTACGGGTTTACGTGACGTTTTTAACATTTCTAGATTCCATCCTGGTGCAGCAAACAGGGGTAGAATTTCCCGACTAAACGCTTCTGCTGCCTTAGATCTGTAACGATTGGGATTAAAAACCAGCCTTAGCGTCCGCTTGACTATTACACCTTCGATGGAAGCACTGTGTAGCACCCCCATTTGTAACTCTTTAGCTATTGCCGAGGTCGAGACAAAGGCAGCCCCCAAACCAGATTGTACGGCATTTTTTATAGCTTCTATGGAGTTTAGTTCCATTTCGATTTTAAAACGCCGCGTATCAATGTCACAGCGTGATAGTACTTGGTCAATGACCTTGCGGATAGTAGATTGAGAATCGAGAGCTATGAACTCTAATTTATATAGGTCTTCTCTTTGAATCGTTTCAAGTTTGGCAAAGGGATGGGTCACAGGTATAATAAGTGACAATTCATCTTCTGCATATGGAATAATTTCCAAAGATTCCGCGAGTTCACCAGGAATTTCGCCACCGATGATTGCCAAATCCACCTGTCCGTTAGCTACACTCCAAGTGGTTCTGCGGGTTGAGTGGACGTGCAATTGCACTGCCACATCTGGATATTTTTGTCGGAACATCCCAATCATCCGGGGTAAAAGATAGGTGCCGGTGGTTTGAGAAGCACCAATAATCAAAGTACCGCCTTGGAGATTTTGTAAATCCTCAATAGCGCGGCAGGTTTCCTGACACAGGCTGAGGATTTTCTCACCGTAACTCAGAAGTAAATGTCCAGCTTCGGTTAGTTGTGCACGACGTCCTCCACGGTCAAATAATGGAACATCCAGCTGCCGTTCTAAGTTTTGCACTTGCAAGCTAACAGCAGGCTGGGATACATAAAGGCTATCAGCGGCACGCTTGAAGCTTCCTTCTGCGGCGATCGCTTTGAGAATACGTAACTGATCTAAAGTGAAAGGAAGGTCAGACATAAGGCTAAACCCACAAACTTTGAGCATGAGCGGCAGTCTTGTACAAACCAGTGTAAAAAAACTTCACAGCAGGGCACAATTTGTTGCATCTTAAATTTGGAGACTTTACTCGAAAAAGACAGTAGCATACCATCTTGACTAAAGTTCTCTTTTCTACAACTAACCCTAATAAGTAGTAGATTTTCTGGAGAATTCTGTCTAAACTCCACTCTGGGTTTCAAAAGCTTGAACGCTTTTTTGTTTTCGTTTCAAAATCCAATGCACCCCTCTACGCTTCCCCCAGCAAGGAGAGAGTATGATTTTGTTGCCCCGGAATAGAGAGATTTTCAGGGGGTAGGTTGTTACAATAATTTCCGTTTGACTTGCGTCTTGCCGGAGTAACAACGTTTTCATTGCCACATTTTGCCCTCCAACCAAATCTGCACATAGCTCAGATCCACGACTTCCACCACAGTGAACCGTTAATCCAAGGTTCGGGACAACTGTCTTTGTTTGTATGTCCCCCACAAGGATAAGATTGACTGCTACAGTCTGCATCCACTCTTATAGCTGAAGAATTATTCATGACTACTTTATAGTGGATGAAGCCATCTAATTCAGCATACGACCATTTGGACTGGGAGACTTTTGGTTTTTCCAGCGGATGGTCATAAAAAACAGGGGACAGATGACAGGGTTGTGCCCTGTTTTCTATCCTCTGCACCATGCCATTATATATTTTTTTACTGGTTAAATTGGGAAAGATACGCAAGTCCCAAGTCCATTTTTTCAGTTTAATAAAGTTCTTGCCAATGACAACTTCTTTCGTAATATGGTTATTAATATGAGAAGTAAATTGTTTAGCTGTTCCAGAAAGTGCCATTAATCTACATTTTCTTGAGGGAGTTTTTTTGTGCCTTACTGTTGTCAGAGGATGATCATTGCCACTGACTGCTTTGTGCTGTACCTCTTTTTCTGATGTGAGCAGAGCTAGATACTTTTGTAAGCTAATATCTGAAGATACTTTACCATTCTCAAATGCCATCCATGCTGTGTCGTTCAAACAACTTTGTTCAGTCAGATACACTTCCCCTAACAAATTTTCCTTTTCTGAAGTCCTAATTAACTTCAGTTTGTCAATGATAAGTGGCTTCAGTTCAAATGGTAGCTTTTTCATCAGATGATTCTATTTTATGGTGCGCGTGTTGGCACTCAACTTGAGTTCATCCAACGCACATTCTGTATGGTGACAGGATATCCTGCCTAAGATTTTTTTACATGGTTTGTGGTATTCGTTGTACTAAATTAGGCTTTCTTTAAGTTACTTCATTTGTGTGTATGATGCAGCCGAGTTGGTTGACCCTTAGTCATTTTGTCATGCTAGGACTACTATTTGGTTTTGCAATTGTCCATAGCGGAGGCGCAGCCCTGCGCCCGTGGGCAGAAAAGCATATTGGATGTAGGCTCTATCGCATTATTTTTGCATTTACTAGCCTGCCGGTGGCTGTCATCTTAATTATTTACTTTTTTAACCACCGCTACGATGGCTTGCAACTTTGGTACGTCCAAAATTTACCTGGAGTCCAGCCATTCGTATGGGTACTCTCAGCTATTTCGTTTTTGTTTTTGTATCCTGCTACTTTCAATCTCCTAGAAATTGCTGCAATCCAAAAGCCTCAAGTACATCTTTTTGAAACAGGAATTATTCGCATTACTCGGCATCCACAGATGGTGGGACAAATTATCTGGTGTGTTGCTCATACCCTGTGGTTGGGTACAAGTTTTACACTTGTCACTTCAATTGGTTTAGTGTTACACCATTTATTCGGAGTATGGCACGGGGATCGCCGTTTAAGCGATCGCTATGGAGAAGCTTATGCTCAAGTTAAACAGCGTACTTCCATCATGCCCTTTGCGGCTGTACTTGACGGTCGTCAATCTATCTTATGGCAGGAATTTTTGCGTCCGGCTTATTTGGGGGTTGCTATTTTTGTGCTATTACTTTGGTGGTCACACCCTCTATTGCTCGAAGCAACAAGTAAAATCGAATTATGATTTTAACAGAATCGCATTTATCTACAGAGGTTGATGAGATCAAATTAATATTTGATCTCATCAACTGCCACCAAATCAATGTAGGATGAATTGAAGTAGCTGTCAGTGGGGGTGCGCTTAGTCGTTTTTTAATTTTAAATTTGGTAGTTGCTAGTCAACGGCCAAAGTAGGGAAAAACTTGATAATTCGCTATTTTCTTTTCTATAATCAGCTTTAGTTGATAAAATTTAGTGAATAAAACAAGATAGCCAACAGCGACCAATACTTGAGAAAATCCTCAATACTTGTGCGAGAGCGTCTAGTTCCAGATCTAAGCCTGTGGCAATAATGGTACTATTTCTTTTTGCAGAAGCAGAAGAAAACTACCCACGCTTATTATAGGTGTCTGGAGGAAAGTTGTCGTACAGGTCAGGTCAATAGCAGATTGGTGTAAAGATACCCTGACAAAGACGACTATTAAAACCAAAAAGTTTGAGAGAGTTACCGTCTTGAATGTCTGACTGACTTTTTTGTCAGTTCTGCAATGGATAATGTTTACAAAATCCTGACAATGCACTCCCTCCAGTTGACAGTTAGTTTTGATATCAAAACCATATAAATTCCAGAGGCGTCATGGTGTTGTCGGTTAGTGAGCGGACATTTTCTCAAGAAGTTTTAGAATCTTCAATTCCTGTTTTAGTAAATTTTGAAGCACCTTGGTGTGGATTGTGTCGAATTATCCACCCTTTATTATTGCAATTTAAAGCTCAATGTGGTGACCAAATTAAATTAGTAGGGGTGAACGCTGATGACAATTTTAAACTCGCTACAAAATATAAGCTGAAATCACTGCCAACTTTATTGTTGATCGAAAATGGCATAGTCTGCCAGCGTTTGGAAAGTTTTCGTGGACGAGAAGATTTACTCTTAGCTTTGGAAGATATGAAAGTCTGTTATACCAACCGCCCTAAAACTTACCATCGGCAAAAAACAGCGGATTTAGGTTGTCGTTCTGCGTAAAAAGTGATTATAGTGAGCCAGCGCTATACACCCAGAGTATCCTGCTCTCACGACTAGTGTAAGCGCTTTGCTCACGGCTGGCTGTGGCGATCGCGCAAGGGTTCGTGAGCTCTGCGCATGAGCGCAGGATTATAACTCATCATCCCTTTGTCCGCTTGTCCTCTTAATTGACTGATGACCAAATCTAAAACCAAGCTTAATTACCCCACCCAATAACTATTGTGTGGGGTATTTTATCCTAAAGTGTGTGTGTCACAATTATTAACAGTTCCGACAAATTAGTCAAGAATTCTAAAAGTAGGCGTCAGTGATGGAAGTTATCTATCAGTATGCCTGGCTGATTCCGGTATTACCTCTTCTTGGGGCAATGCTGGTCGGTCTAGGGTTAATCTCGTTGAATCAGGTGACGAACAGCCTGCGACAGCTCAATGCGGCATTTATTATCTCCTTAATGGGACTCGCGATGGCGCTGTCGTTTGCTTTGCTGTGGAGTCAAATTCAAGGACACGCTCCTTACACCCGTACCTTGGAATGGGCAGCAGCAGGCAATTTCCACCTGAACATGGGCTACACTGTTGACCACCTAACAGCCCTGATGCTAGTGGTTGTAACAACCGTAGCTGTTCTAGTCATGGTTTATACGGATGGGTACATGGCTCATGACCCAGGCTATGTCCGGTTTTACGCCTATCTCAGCTTGTTCGGCTCCTCAATGTTGGGTCTGGTGGTTAGCCCCAACCTAGTACAGGTTTATATCTTCTGGGAGCTGGTCGGGATGTGCTCGTACTTGCTGGTCGGCTTCTGGTACGATCGCAAGGCAGCAGCAGATGCTTGTCAAAAGGCATTTGTAACCAACCGTGTGGGCGACTTTGGATTGCTGTTGGGCATTCTAGGGCTTTTCTGGGCAACAGGAAGCTTTGAATTTGATGTGATGGGCGATCGCCTGGCGCAACTTGTCCAAACAGGTGCTGTCAGCAATTTGCTCGCCATCGTGTTGGCGATTCTCGTATTCCTGGGTCCGGTTGCAAAATCCGCTCAATTTCCCCTGCACGTCTGGTTACCAGATGCGATGGAAGGTCCCACCCCCATCTCCGCCCTCATTCACGCAGCAACGATGGTGGCAGCGGGTGTTTTCTTGATTGCTCGGATGTACCCAGTTTTTGAACACGTTCCAGCAGCAATGAACGTGATTGCATTTACTGGGGCATTAACAGCATTTTTGGGTGCGACAATTGCCATTACTCAAAACGACATCAAAAAGGGCTTAGCTTACTCCACCATCTCCCAACTCGGTTACATGGTGATGGCAATGGGAGTAGGTGCATACAGTGCCGGACTTTTCCACTTAATGACCCACGCCTACTTTAAGGCGATGCTCTTCCTGGGTTCTGGTTCTGTGATTCACGGAATGGAAGGAGTTGTCGGTCACGACCCCAACTTGGCGCAGGATATGCGGTTGATGGGTGGACTGCGGAAGTATATGCCAGTTACGGCAATTACCTTCTTCATTGGTTGTGTGGCAATTTCTGGTATCCCGCCCTTTGCTGGTTTCTGGTCAAAAGATGAAATCTTAGGGAAAGTTTTTGCAGTAAACCCAGTTCTCTGGGCAGTTGGTTGGTTAACCGCTGGAATTACCGCTTTTTATATGTTCCGGATGTATTTCGTTACCTTTGAAGGCAAATTCCGGGGCAATCAAACTAATTTGTGGCAAAAACTCAAATCTCCAGCAGGAATGGGAATTGTAACAGGTTTTGATGCAGCCCCTGCTTTTGGTCCTGGTGCAATGACCAAGGGAGAATTGGAAGCAACTGAGGAACACCACCATGATGACCACAGTCACGGTCACGGTCACGGTCACAGTGAGTATCCTCATGAGTCGCCTTGGACAATGACCTTGCCATTAGCGGTTTTGGCAGTTCCTTCGATACTGATTGGTTTGCTAGGAACTCCTTTTGCCAACTACTTTGAGGAGTTTATTTTCCCACCCAGCGAAACTTTAGCCGAAGTCGTAGAAAAAGCTGCTGAATTTAACCCAGGCGAATTCTACACTATGGCAGGTGCTTCAGTTGGGATTTCCTTGATTGGCATTACCTTGGCTTCGTTGACGTATCTGCTGGGTAAAATCAACCCAGTGGCGATCGCAGCAAAAATCCAGCCGCTTTACGAGTTCTCCCTCAACAAGTGGTACTTTGATGACATTTACCATCGTGTTTTTGTTGTCGGTTTGCGGCGTTTAGCTAGACAAGTGATGGAAGTTGACTTCCGCGTTGTTGATGGTGCCGTAAACCTCACAGGTTTCTTTACTCTGATCACTGGTGAAGGTCTGAAATACCTAGAAAACGGTCGTGCTCAATTCTATGCCTTAATTATCTTTGGGGCTGTGTTGGGTTTAGTGATTGTTTTCGGTGTCACCTGATTTCTAGGCGGAGTCCGCAACGTCTCTACTACTGTTCACTAGGACAGTCAGGGATGAGCTAAATATTTGGTATCCGGATGAAGGATGAAGGATGTATTAACTTCCCTTCATCTTTCTTTATTTTTATTAAATAAACCTAACAATGAAGACCAATGCCTGCAAAAACTGCTAGTAAATAGCTAGTAGTTGATAGCCGACCATTATTATTGCTGACTAACAACCTGCGATGAATACAGCAAATTTTCCATGGCTGACGACGATTATTCTATTTCCGATAGCGGCGTCACTGCTGATTCCTTTCATTCCAGATAAAGATGGCAAAACAGTGCGCTGGTATAGCCTGATCATAGGGCTGATAGATTTTGCACTGATTGTGACTGCTTTTTATACTGGGTATGATTTCTCCAATCCAGATTTGCAACTCTTTGAGAGTTACAGTTGGCTTCCACAGATCGGTTTGAATTGGTCGGTAGGGGCAGATGGCTTGTCTATGCCCCTGATAATTTTGACTGGATTCATTACCACGCTGGCGATGCTAGCAGCTTGGCCGGTGACACTCAAGCCCAAGCTGTTTTACTTTTTGATATTAGCGATGTATGGCGGTCAGATTGCCGTTTTCGCCGTCCAGGATATGCTGTTGTTTTTCCTGGTGTGGGAACTCGAACTGGTGCCGATATACATTCTGCTTTCGATTTGGGGAGGCAAAAAGCGGCAATACGCAGCGACCAAGTTTATTTTGTATACTGCTGGCGGTTCGCTGTTTATTTTGCTCGCTGGCTTAACGATGGCGTTTTTTGGCGATACGATCACTTTTGATATGCAGGCGATCGCTGCCAAAGGTTTCAGCCTCAATCTCCAACTTTGGCTGTATGCTGCTTTTTTGATTGCCTACGCTGTCAAACTCCCCATCTTCCCCTTGCATACTTGGCTACCAGATGCCCACGGTGAAGCCACAGCCCCCGTGCATATGTTGCTGGCAGGTGTTCTGCTGAAAATGGGCGGTTACGCGCTTATTCGCATGAATGCCCAAATGCTTCCCGATGCTCACGCTTATTTTGCCCCGGTGTTAGTGATTTTGGGGATAGTTAATATTATCTACGCTGCCCTGACATCATTTGCCCAGCGCAACTTGAAACGGAAAATTGCCTACTCCTCAATTTCTCACATGGGCTTTGTGGCGATCGGTATTGCTTCGTTCACCGACTTGGGCTTGAATGGGGCAATGTTGCAAATGGTTTCCCACGGTTTGATTGGGGCAAGTTTGTTCTTCCTAGTAGGGGCAACATATGACCGTACTCACACCCTCATGTTAGATGAAATGGGCGGTGTTGGTAAGAAAATGAGCAAAATGTTTGCCATGTGGACAACATGTTCTATGGCATCCTTAGCCTTGCCAGGAATGAGCGGTTTCGTTGCTGAGTTGATGGTATTCGTTGGCTTTGCCACCAGCGATGCCTATAACCCCACTTTCAAAGTTATTGTGGTGTTGTTGATGGCAGTTGGGGTGATTCTAACTCCGATTTATTTGCTGTCAATGCTGCGGGAGATTTTCTACGGTGAAGAAAACAAAGAATTAGTTTCTCACCAGAAACTCATAGATGCCGAACCCCGCGAAATCTTCATCATCGCCTGCTTGTTAATACCAATTATTGGTATTGGTTTGTATCCCAAGATGCTGACTCAGATGTATGATGCCACAACTGTGCAGTTGACGACGCGGTTACGAAATTCTCTTCCTGCTTTGGCCGGTCAAAAAGCGCCAGCGGTGTCATTTAGTGCGCCGGAGATTGGAAATTAGGTTGCTGATTTCAAATCAATATTGCTTGATGGGCGGGTTTTATACCTGCCCTTTTTTGTATGGCGTGGTTGCTTCATTTTGGTGGATGCAGTTCAGCCATGAATAGTAGACGACGCAAGTTTACTACCCCTGGTCGATTTAAACGAAGTGCTTCTACTGTCGCTCGACCACAAGGAGTGTTCCCAATAACCTCCGTGAAATCGCTATTCCAGCTAAAATGCTCATTCCATGATTGCTGACGCGGGTTGAATAAAGATTCTTGTTGCCCTGTTGTAGGATCTGTACCGTAAATCTTGGTGTGTTTGTGACTGTTGCAGCCAAAGCAACTCCAAGCTAAATTTTCCAAAGTTGTTTCCCCACCCGCTTGACGAGGTTTTATGTGTTCGACGGTAAAACTTTCAGTTGCAAACTCACCAGAACAACGGCAATACTCACAGTAATTTTGTGCTCGTGCTGCAACAATCCGCCTCATCGCTTCCGTAACTCGCTTAGAGGGCATTAGGCTTTGTATAAACTGGTAAAAATTCGTTAAGTAGAGTTTTTAACTCAACATTGCGGAGTCGAGCTAATTGAATTAACGCTTCCGCTCTTTCAGCATCTTGACGTTCTACACGGTCTACATAGCCTAATAGCTCTTGATGCTCAGTTTCAGTTATTTCTCCTGTTTCGTTACGCTGACGTAAATAAGTTAGTCTGGTTTGGTCATCTGTAGGTAATCGGCGTTGGATTCTTTGCAACAAAGTTTCCTCTCCAAGAGTCACCACGCCATTATCAACGCATAAACTTTCTAATAAGTCAATAGCTTTAATTAAAGTTTCTTCTGGTAATTTTTCAATCAATGCGATCGCTCTTTGACGAATTTCTGTTGGTGCAGTCATGGAACATCTGAATTAACTTATGTCTAGCTCGATTGTACTCAATGGTATGATTTGGGTTTTTGTACCTGCCCTTTTTTGTATGCAGCGATAAGCGTTTGCGTAGCGCGCCCTTCGGCGCTAGCTTGCTGCCAAAGGCAGATCGCTGTATGATTTTGCTAATTTATGCTAATCCGTTGCAAAAAGCTTATATTCAACTCCAGTTTCTCTCCTAGCCACAGAGCATGTTCCGTATGGTCTTTCACATCATCGCCCGTCTCCGGGTGGATTAAAATATCCAACCCCTCACGATTGAGCATTAACCAGGGAACAACTTTCTCAAACTGATTCAGTGAGAACGCAACTTGATACATCGCTTTTGGATGTGGACCAATGGGTTTATCATGCCAGCGCCCAAGCCGCACGTCAAATCTAGCGCCTAATCCTTCGCGTACACGTTCAGCGACATCGCGGCTTGCGGTATCATAGTAGACATGAGCGTGAAAACCAGTGATTTCGATAGTATCTTGTGTCATTGCTCTAAACTCCAGTTTTCACCGTGGTAGTTGGGCATAAACATCATCGTCGGCGTTATCCCAAACTGCTTTTGGGTGAAATCTCCGACAGGACGAGTTTGCCCAGGGTTGACTTCTTCAAAGCCCTGCTGAATACCTGCAATGGTTTCGAGTTGGTCAATCAATTGGCGTAGTTTGGTATAATCGATTTTACTAGGATCAACAAAGGTGACCAGAACTTGGACGCGATCGCTCACATTCTGTGGTATCTCAGTGAGTTCAATTTGTCCATTTTGATAAATACCTTCGACTGTTTTTAGCATGGGTTGCTGCTGTAAAGGTAAGCGTTGTTTCAATTCTAATGGCTATCCTAATCTTAGATGTGCAAGCACTGTTCTTTGTGAATCGTCTAACAGCACAATCAATATTCAGTCATCCATCAACAACATCCGCTCCTCAATCGCTTCCCAAGTATTGGACGGCACCTTCTCGGCTGCTTCTTTGCACTGGATGATGAAGGCATTAGCATCAAGATAAGTATCCAGTCTACTGATTTCGTCCTGAGATAAATCAACTTTTTCCCGTGTAAGATTGAAGGCATTGAGCAAAGATTCTTGGAGATTTTCAGCAAATTTTTGATGTTCTTTCCGTGGCTGTTTCTCATCAGGAACTTGATACTTTAGTGCTTCGAGTTGCTTAATTAGCTCAGTAGAGTCAAAATTATTGAATATTTTTAATTTTTCAAGCTCACGAGTGATAGCTATGGCTATGGGTATGGTTTTAGCTACGGGTATGGCGTCGCCTTTAGCTATGGCTTTGGCTATAGGTATGGCTATGGCTTTGGCTATGGCTTTGGCTATGGGTATGACCATAGGTATGGGTATGGCGGATGTGGCTATGGCTATGGCTGTGTCTATGGGTATGGCTACGGTGTCGGCGTCGGGTATGGCTATGGCTGTGGCTATGGGTATGCCGTTAACTATGGCAAGCGCCAACGCACGTTTATCCACTGGCTTTACATCTCCAGCCGACCCAGATGTGACTTCATCTGCCCAGCGTAATAGTTCTTGCAATTTAGGTGTGTTAATGTACTTTTGCGCTTTTTGTTGCATTAACAACAACAAATCACCTGCACTCTTACCCATCAAATCTGCCACCAGCAAAAATACCTCTCGCCAGCGTTTATCTGTGAGGTGTTCTGCAACTAAGTTCTCAACTTGCTGATGGTCAATAATGTATTGGGCAGTTAAATATTCCTGAAATGTCAGATGCGAGAAAGAGTAAATGCCCTGCGCCCGTTCAATGAATAATCCATGCTCCGCCTCTATCGCTTTTAGCACCTGTTTACTGTCCGGAGTTGAAATATCCTTCAGATACTCAGCAATGTATGTTTGAAGTTCATTTTCTTCAAACAACACAAATTGCTTTTGCTCAAACTTACAATGAGCCACGTAACTCAAAAGTTTTTGCTTTTCTTGGGGTGATAACTTTCGATAACGTTCAGTGCCAAATTCCCGGTTGATTCCCCTTTGTTCATCCCACTGCTGCAATAATAAATTGAGTCCTCTTGTATACAATTGAGAACGCCTAGAAGGTAAATCTTTCAACTCACTAAAAACCCAGCAAGTCAAACTCAGCAGAATGGGGGTGACAGCTAGATCAGCTATTTGGTTGTTTTGGCGTAGCTTTTCTATGAAATCTTCTTTTAGCTTTTCCCCTTCCTCAGATGTCTGAACTGATGTAGCAAACCAGTTTTGAGCAAAGTTTTCGACTTGCTCTTGATTAAAATCAGCAACCTCAACGTAATCGAATGTTTGTAAAGTATATTCTGTTGTTTGCGTCCGGCAAGTCAGGATAAAGCGATTTTTGTAATACTGCTGGGAAAACTCAGAAATATGGTTTTGGACATCTCGTCGTGAGTGACTGGGCACTTCATCCAAACCATCCAGTAAAATTAAGATTTTACCTTGCTTCAAAATTTGTTTGGTTTGCTTCTCATCAGATAATTCAAATTCTTCATGAATGTGTTTCAGTAGGTTGAACTGACTGGCGGTTTTGATGGATCTCAATTCAATCAAAATCGGGATGAGATCAGGCTGAAACTTCCCCTTGCAACAGTCAACAGCCAAGTGTCGTAAAAATGTGCTTTTGCCGGATCCTGGTTTGCCCAACACCATCAGTCTGGAATATTTGTTTGCAACTTCAAATCCGGGCGAGCGCTCTCCACGCTGTCCCAATCCAAAGCGGTCAAAGTCATCTCGTAAGTTTGAGTCTTTCAGCAGTTCAGGAATCGTGGCTAAACACACACTAGAAAGCTTCTCTAGCACGTAGACATCTACGTAAAGCTTGTCTACATCAATCTGCTGGAGATTTAACAAGCGAATTTTGCTGTAGAGGTGTTGGATTTTTTCGCAGCAGTGCTGTCTTACCTGCTGGACTAATTTATTAATATCAGAATTTTTATCAGAACTCTTTTCCTGGTTCTTTTTCTCAGGCTGGGGTTCGTTTTTTGGGGCTGATTCTGCGATGATTTCTTGCCATTCCAGTTCTAGCGCTTCACAAATACCAATGAAGTATGGTTTATCAACTGTCTTACCAGTAAAAAACTTATGAACTGGTTGGAGAGTGATGCCTTTATTTTTACTGTTATTCGTTGTGCTTACTTGGGCTGCTAACCTTTCCCGACTTCCCTGAAATTTTGTGTTCAGCGCGGAATTTGCTTTTTCGATACCTGCTTGGGATGCTTTGAGCGATCGCCCCACCATACCTCAACCATAAGACTTGTCATCATTTTAGCGTTTGCACACAAAAGTCATATTGAACTCATTCCAAACTCATAGTGAATGAAAGCCTTGCTCAGACTGAACTTTAGAGGATTTTACCAGAAGATAGAGACTATAAACCAAAGCAAAAAAATTAACGATGAAAACTTCTAAAGTTTCAGCTTTCCACTTAGTCTTCTCCACTGTTCTGTCTTTAACTATCCTGTCTGGTGGTACATCCTTATGGCTGGCTTCTCAACCTAAATTATCCGAGTATCAGGTGCGAATTCTAGAAAACAGCACTGCAACTTGGCAAACAGGCGTCGGTGCTATCTTTGGACTGCTAGGTAGCAAAGCAACTCACCTTTTAGAAGCAGAAGAAGAAGAACAACAAGAGAATACTTCAAGTTGACCGATTTGTTAGCCTGCGCTGCTAATTCCCAGTGATTTCGACTAATGCTTCGCCTGATCGCAAAAGCTTTAGTGCTTCTGGCAATGTCACACTCAGAATCTCTCTCAATCGGGCATTTGAAGTATTACCACACGTTAACCAGATAATTTGTGGTGGTGTTCCAAGACGATCAACCAAGTCAACAAAGTCGTTGTCTTTGGTCATCAAGATAACTCCTTGAGCTTTCGCTGCCTGGAAAATCTCAGCATCTTCGGCATCTCTGAGTCCAAGATCACGCAAAGCTAATGCCGTTATGCTGAATGTGATGGTGATCCAAGTAGCGATTGCAGGTGAAAGATGTGCATCTACCCAGATCGTCATCATGCAACCAAAACCGCATGGTTGAGCTTACGTGAAGCGTACATAAGTGCTGCTTTAAGATCATCCGCCTCTAGATCGGGCATTTCTTCCAAAATCTGTTCGGCACTCAGTCCAGCCGCAAACAAGTCCAGCACATCTGATACCCGAATTCTCATGCCCCGGATACAAGGACGACCACCACACTGTTTGGGGTTAATTGTAATTCTTCTAAGTAAGTCCGACATACGATTTCACTGCCTTATTATTTCTTCACGACCCCATCCCATCTCTTATTGGGCAATCGCCAACTGATTTTCTTCAATCAGCTCATACCCATTCGCCAACTGCTCTATTGCCTGATCAATCAACTCTACACCTTTGTGCACATCTTCTATCAGGCTCAACTGTCCGCGCAAATCAGCCGCCCCTGCGAAGCCTTTTGCATACCAAGTCATGTGTTTGCGTGCTTGACGCATTCCCCTGTCACCTTTGTATTCGTACAAAGCTTGTAAATGTTCCTTAGCACATTCCAAACGTTGAATTGGTGTAGGTGATGGTAATTCTTCCCCAGTTTTCAGGAAGTAATCAATTTCTCCTGCCAAAAACGGATAACCCAGAGTTCCACGGGAACACATCACCCCATCCGCACCCGTTTGTTCCAAACACTTCACCGCCGCTTCAACCGAGAAAATATCCCCATTACCAATCACTGGAATATCAAGAACTTCCTTAACGCGAGCAATCCATTCCCAACGAGCATTGCCGTTGTAACCTTGGGCGCGGGTACGTCCGTGTACCGTAATCATTTGCGCCCCTGCATCTTGCATCCGCTTAGCAAAGTCGAGAATTGTGATTTCCTTGTCACTCCAACCAATACGGGTTTTCACTGTTACAGGCACATCAACTGCCTTCACAACTTCCCTAACGATTGCCTCAGCGACTTCCGGCTGACGCAACAGCGAAGATCCACCACCATTTTTGGTAATTTTATTTACCGGGCAACCCATATTAATATCAACTGTATCAGCTCCTTCCTCAACCGCCTTTACCGCTGCTTCTGCCAGAAAATCTGGACGACAGTCAAACAACTGAATACTAATTGGTCGCTCGTTGCGGTCTACCTCCATGATTTTCGGCAACTGTTTGACATAGTGTAATCCCGTTGCGTTCACCATCTCCGTGTACATCATCGATTCAGGCGCATAGCGACGCACCAGCCGACGAAAGACCATATCCGTCACGCCAGACAAGGGCGACTGGAGAACGCGGCTTTTCACCTCAAAAGAACCAATTTTTAGAGGAGTCGAAAGTTTGGCTTTTAGGTCAGGAGATAGCGTAACCATATATGATGTCGAGGCGTACAAGCTTTTCTATTCTACTAAGCTGTGGGCTAAAACAGCCCTAAGTAAATCGCTTGTGATGACTCAAGATTCATTGCAAAAGTACTGCTTTGACGGCAAACACCACATTAACGATACGGTTCACCCGAATTACTCCTAGTATTAATTCTCATACATTAGACAAAGTGAAAGCAAATTCAGTCTATGAACAAACAAGAAAAACTTTTGAGGCTTAACC
Organism: Brasilonema angustatum; assembly: GCF_059505445.1. Lineage (NCBI taxonomy): Bacteria > Bacillati > Cyanobacteriota > Cyanophyceae > Nostocales > Scytonemataceae > Brasilonema > Brasilonema angustatum. The sequence goes on from NZ_JCACKO010000125.1 coordinate 46,753, forward strand.
GCCCTAACCAAGGTTCGGAAAACCACCCTTCATGGACTGGCTACACAGGCTCAGTATATATATCAGCAGTAAATTAAACCAAAGGTATTCATGCTGAACTGGCTGCTTTCTAAATCCAGTTGGTTCAAAAATTTACTTCTTTATACTCTCATTCATTTTTTGTAGTTCTTTTGTAGTTATACGGAGCCAGCACCTACAATGGCAAAAGTAGTTGGAATTGACTTAGGTACGACAAACTCTTGCGTAGCAGTTATGGAAGGTGGGAAACCCACAGTTATTGCTAACGCGGAAGGTTTTCGGACAACACCTTCAGTTGTTGCGTTTGCAAAAAATGGCGATCGCCTGGTTGGTCAAATCGCCAAACGCCAAGGGGTGATGAACCCGGAAAACACCTTTTATTCTGTAAAGCGTTTTATTGGACGTAAGTACGACGAAATCACTCACGAAGCGACTGAAGTTTCTTACAAGGTTCAGCGCGACAGCAACGGAAACGTTAAACTGGAGTGTCCGCAAGTCGGTAAGCCTTTTGCTCCTGAAGAAATTTCGGCACAAGTTCTCCGCAAGCTTGTAGAAGATGCAAGCAAGTACATTGGTGAAACAGTAACCCAAGCTGTGATCACCGTTCCCGCATACTTCAACGACTCCCAACGGCAAGCGACCAAAGACGCTGGTAAGATTGCTGGTATTGAAGTTCTGCGGATTATCAACGAACCTACCGCAGCTTCTCTGGCATACGGTTTCGACAAGAAGAGCAACGAAACGATTCTCGTGTTTGACCTTGGTGGTGGTACATTCGACGTATCAATCCTGGAAGTTGGCGACGGTGTGTTTGAAGTGTTAGCAACTTCTGGTGATACTCACCTTGGTGGTGACGACTTCGACAAGAAAATCGTTGACTTCTTAGCGGAACAGTTCAGAAAAGACGAAGGTATAGACCTCCGCAGAGACAAACAAGCTTTACAACGTCTTACTGAAGCTGGAGAAAAAGCGAAAATTGAACTTTCTAGCGTCACCCAAGCGGAAATCAACCTGCCATTTGTGACGGCTACCCAAGATGGTCCCAAGCACTTGGATACAACGCTGACTCGCGCCAAGTTTGAAGAACTCTGTTCCGACTTAATTGATCGTTGCCGAATTCCTGTTGAGAACGCGCTACGCGATGCCAAACTAAGCAAGAACGATATTGATGAAGTTGTCTTAGTTGGTGGTTCTACCCGTATTCCCGCAGTCCAACAAGTGGTGAAGCAGGTGTTGGGTAAAGACCCCAACCAAAGCGTCAACCCTGATGAAGTTGTGGCAGTTGGTGCAGCAATTCAAGCAGGTGTTCTTGGTGGTGATGTTACTGGTATCTTGCTGTTAGACGTAACACCATTGTCCTTGGGTGTGGAAACCTTAGGCGGTGTTATGACTAAGATTATTCCTCGCAACACAACAATTCCTACCAAGAAGTCAGAAGTCTTCTCCACCGCTGTGGATGGTCAAACCAACGTGGAAATTCACGTCCTCCAAGGCGAACGGGAGATGTCAAACGACAATAAGAGCTTGGGTACCTTCCGTCTCGATGGAATTCCCCCTGCACCACGCGGCGTACCTCAAATTGAGGTGGTCTTTGATATTGACGCCAACGGTATTCTCAACGTTACTGCTAAGGACAAAGGTACTGGTAAGGAGCAGTCCATCAGTATTACTGGTGCTTCTACCTTGGATAAATCTGACGTTGAGCGGATGGTTAGAGAAGCAGAACAAAACGCTTCAACTGATAAAGATCGTCGTGAGAAAATCGACCGCAAGAACCAAGCCGACTCTTTGGCATATCAAGCCGAGAAGCAGTTGCAAGATTTAGGTGACAAAGTTCCCGCTGCTGATAAGACCAAGGTAGAAGGTTTAGTAAAAGACCTGCGCGACGCCGTTTCTAAGGAAGACGACGAGCAAATTAAGAAGGTTATGCCAGAACTGCAACAAGCGCTGTTTGCTGTTGGTAGTAATCTCTATCAACAAGCGGGTGGTACTGAAGCTTCTGCAAGCGCTGGCGCTAACACCTCTGATGGTTCTTCCTCCTCTTCTGGCACTGGCAGTGGTGATGATGTGATTGACGCTGATTTCACTGAATCAAAGTAGTTATTCTTCCGGTGGGTACTATCCACCGATAATCAGGATTCCCATCCAGAATGATTCTTGGATGGGAATTTTTTTTGCAAAGATAATGTCAAGTTGGGTTTGTAGTGCAAGTCGGAAGTTGGAAGTCAATTGCCAGGGCACGCACTCGTGTTCGCGGCAGACAAAAGTTTTTCGTTTGTCAGTAACCTCGTGTTTTTATCTAGCCTGTTATAGTTCCATCAGTTATAGACAAATATAAACAGCCGTTTGATTTACGGCTTAGACCCAAGTAACCACGAAACGCTTTTAGAGCGCTGGATGTTACTTATTAGGCACAGTAGTAGCATGCACTTCCACACATCTTCTATGCCTCGACAGTTAATAACTGAATGAATCGACACTACTTGAATTGTTGTTTGAAGTCAAACCTCAAATATTTTTGAGTTGGAGCAATACTTGATTTTGCAATTGTATTATACCAGATTTCGCTAGTAGTGTCTATAACTTGATTTAATTTTAATAATACGTACTCTGTGCGACAAACGCATTTATTGGGAAAACTATTAACGTAAGATCTAGAACTCCTCCGCAGATTTTTGCGAAGCTAGGTAGATCTTTAATTGCTTCTTAAGCGTTAAGCGTTAAGCGCCCTGACTTTGTTAGTTCACCCTATGGCTAACGCCACGCCTTACGGCTATCGGGGAGAACCTCCGGTTCCGCTGCGCTTTAGACCTCTGGGCGTGCGCTTTGCGCATACGCAGTCGCCTAGGTCGGGAAAGCCGTCATTCGCGCTGTCTCACCAAATCAAACCGGATTGTTATATTGCAACCAAGCTAAATAATTTTATCGATAATTGACTGAGTTTACTGAAGAAGGTAACTGCTTGCAAGTAGTTAACAATTTGTTCAGTTCTTAACACTCAGTTAAAGAGAGTATGAATTAGCTTTTTTACACAAGTATTGGAAATAAAATAGGAATCAATACTAGGTATGTATTGGATGAAAAAGTTTATTTATTTTGTTATTCTGTTGTATTGTTTGTTTTTAGGCATACCACCTTCTAGTGCTAAGTCAAAAGCTTTAAAGATGTCTGAAGCTGGGCGCTTTGCTGACAACGGGAGTGAGGGACAAGGAGAAAGAGCAGCAAAGGAGGAAAAGAGTAACAGAGTCGGGAAAACAACTCTTGTTCCCTCATTCGTCTTGTGGTCATCACAATCACGTCAATCAAAATTAAAGAATGCTACTTTTTTGGAGAAACAGGGGTTATCAAAAGAGCAAGTCTGGGTGATTGATGGAAAGCAAGAAGCACAGCACGAATCTTTTAATTGGGTTGTTGAAGATAATAAAAAAGTTGAACAACCTTTTTTACAAGTAGAGAATATTGCAGAGAACCCTATTAAGCCAGAAGAAAAAACTGAGGCCATTGGCAAACCATCAAAAAAGGAGGAATTAGAGGCGTTTGATAAAGTTGTCAAAGATGCTGAAATCCTGCCAGGGCTGTTTAATTTGTATCGAGACAAGGAAAAGAATAAAATTTATCTAGAAATAAAACCAGAACAACTCAAGAAAAATTATTTAGCCACAGGAACGTTAGAATCTGGGATTGGTGAGGCTGGAATCTACAGTGGAATGCCATTGCACGATTTTTTATTTTACTTTCAGCGGGTGAATAATAAATTGCAATTTGTGGTTCGCAATGTGAATTTTAGGACACGTGAAGGAGATCCACAACAGCGATCGCTCGCCCGATCTTTTAGTGACTCAGTTCTCTACTCAGTATCCATTAAAAGTATTCATCCAGTACGCAAAACAATTCTCATCGACTTGGGAGATCTACTACTAACAGATTTAGCTGGATTATCTCTTAGTTTGGGAGTTGCGCCAGCGACGGATAAATCCTATTTTGGGACTGCTAAAGCTTTTCCCCTAAATATGGAAATTGAGTCGGTGTTGAACTTCACTAACACTCGTGCCAATAGTGATAAACTCCGTTTTGGTGGTACACTAGCAGACCTTCGAGGCTTTAGCTTGCGCGTTCACTACAGTCTGTCTCAACTTAGCGAAAACAGTTATCGACCGCGTTTAGCCGATGAGCGTGTTGGCTATTTTATCACCGCCTACCAAGATATATCTAACGATGAGCACAGAGATCCATTTGTCCGCTACATCAACCGTTGGAATTTAGAAAAGCAAAACCCTAGCGCAGCCCTTTCTCCACCGAAAAAACCAATTATCTTCTGGATTGATAACGCAGTACCCCTAGAATACCGCGATGCAATCAAAGAAGGTGTGCTGCTGTGGAATAAAGCCTTTGAAAAAGCAGGATTCAAAGATGCGATTCAAGTACAGCAAATGCCGGATAATGCAACATGGGATCCAGCAGATATACGCTACAACACAATTCGCTGGATTAACACAGTAGATGGATATTTTGCTATGGGACCATCCCGTGTTAACCCATTGACGGGAGAAATTTTAGCTGCAGACATTCTGGTAGATGGCAGTTTTATCCGGGCACTCAAGAATGATTATTCTAGAGTTGGACAGTTCAACCAAACACAAAATCAGACGTCGCTATCTGCGTTGATGCAAAATAACCTGCTTTGCACCAATAAAACACAGGCAGAAAGTAGCGACACTTCCGTTGAGAGTGTGGAAATGGACGGGTTAGCGAATCGTTTATCAAAACTGGCAGGTCAGTATGACCTTTGCTATGGTATGGAAGCTGCTAACCAATTTGCTTACGGTTCAATGGCAATGAAGCTTTTGCAAAACACCCCGCCAAGTCGTGAGCAAATGAAAGATTATATTCATCAGTATTTACGCTTAATTATTGCACATGAAGTGGGACACACCTTGGGGTTGAGGCATAACTTCCGTGGTAGTACTTTGCTTACTCCCCAAGAGATCAACAATCCGGATATCACTCGCCGCAAGGGTATGATTTCGTCAGTGATGGACTATATTCCACCAAATCTTGCACCCCGAGGTACTAAGCAGGGAGATTATTTCCCTAAGATGATCGGACCTTATGATGAGTGGGCAATTCAATACGGATACGCACCAATTCCAGCCGCAACTCCTACAGGAGAAAAACCATTTTTGGATAAAATTGCTCAGCAATCTGACAAACCTGAGTTAAGTTATTCCACAGATGAAGATATGTTTGACCTTGACCCAACTGTTAACGCATGGGATGACAGCAGTAATGTGCTGGTCTATTCTCATTGGCAGTTGGATAATGCATTGGTTATGTGGCAACGTCTCAACAAGGTTGAGCTATTGTCTGGCGAGAGTTTTAGCGATGTGAAGGAACAGTTTGGTACAGTCTTTAATCAGTATTTTCAACACATTTATTATATTACAAAATACATAGGTGGTCAGTCTTTCTACAGAGTTCAACCGGGCGATCCTCAAGGAAAATTACCATTTCAACCTGTGCCTGTGGAAAAACAACGGCAGGCGTTAGATCTTGTACAAAAGTATGTATTCGCTGAAGATGCTCTGAGTTTTCCCCCAGAATTGCTGAATAAATTAGCACCTTCGCGTTGGCGGCATTGGGGAAGTTCTCCGCGAACTGGTCGTCTGGACTTTCCAATTCATGATTGGGTATTGTATATGCAGAGTTCGGTGTTGTGGGATTTGCTGTCAAGCGATCGCCTCTCCCGTCTCAAGGATATCGAACTCAAAACTGGTCGCGATCAAGCCCTGAGTTTACCAGAACTATTTGATACTTTACAAAACGATATTTGGACTGAGGTACTAAAACCAAATGGCAAGCCCATCGTTATATCTAGTTTGCGTCGAGGCTTGCAACGACAATATGTTGACAAATTGACTGCGATGGTTTTACGGAAAGAACGTGTCCCAGAAGATGCTCGAACACTTGCTTGGTATAAACTAAAACAGCTAAATGAAAAGCTGGATGGACTGAGTTCAAATGACGAGTACACCAAAGCACATTTGCTAGAAACACGCGATCGCATTACTAAAATCTTGAACGCCGAAGTGCAAGCGAATTAGGAAAATCTGTGTCAAAGATAGCTCGCGATATCATCTTATTACTTATAGTTTGTCAACTACTTTATACAAATGGCAATTTACCAAGTCTGAGTTCTTACAGTAATGACTTATTAATGGGAAATGACTCTAATTGGTTGAAATCTGAGATGGAACTTGTTTTTTTTCCAAAGAAGCAGTTTGATATCAGCAAGGGAAATTTCCAAGATATGCTGGAAGCACTTGCAGTTCGTGAAACAGGGCTATCATCAGGAAATCCTAATCAGTACCAATTTGAAAACCCACTCTCATTTATTGGTAAGTATCAATTCGGAGAAATCTTGCTGATTCGTCTTGGTTACTACAAAGCCGACGTTTATTATGGACATGGTGCTGACAAGAATGACTGGCGAGGTACATGGACAAAAAAGAATGGTATTGATAGCAAATTAAAATTTCTCAATTCCCCTAATGTTCAAGAAGAAGCGATTCGTGAGGCTTTTAGGGTGTATTGGAAGGATATCAACGATATTCTGACTCAGCAAGGTAAGTCTATAAATAATTACCTTGGTCATAAAAAAACGTTTAATGATAAAGAGAAGTCAAAAACAATCACAGTTACTCTTTCTGGTATTTTAGCAGGAGCATACCTGAGAGGTCCTGATCAAGTGGTAGAGCTTCTGGTAAAAGGAAAAGTATCTCACGACGAATTTGGCACTTCTATTCTTGAATACATGGAGATATTTGGCGGTTATGACATGAGAATAGAAGATTTATGAATTTTTGCCAACAAAGTACTCAGAACGGGCTGCGCCCTTGCACTCTACAGAACTCAGAATAGTTGCTCCAATAGCTCATCACGAGTGAGACCAAAATGCTCCGCAACTTATCGTAATATAGCATTTAGCGTACCGATCTTTAGCGGATCGTGGGCAGGAATGGTAATATGGTGTTCGCCTTGAAGTTGAGTAGTTAAGCGAATATGACTACCAGTTTGTCGATCTACCGCATAACCAAAAATAGCTAATGCCTTAACCAAATCCTCACCCGACAAATCTCGCGGTAGCTTCACGATGCAATAACCTCATCCCGAACAAAATGTAACCGAATTACTTTTGGACGGGTATCCTCATCAGGGAAATGACATCGAACCGCATCACGAACCATTTCTTTTAAAGTCGTCATGTCCGAAGCCTGGGTGAAAATTGGTTCACCCAAGGCTGTTGCCACATAACCACTTTCAGGGTCTTCTTCAATCAGAAATACAATCTCTGACCTTGTGTTTTTCACTAATTATTCTGTCAGTAGCTAGTTACAACAATAATTTTACAGTAAATTTCATTCTCACTTACAACCTACAACAGCAACCTTCAGGTGAATGTCATTCTGTTAATGTAGCTCCTACAATCTCAGGATTCGCGAATAATTTCTCTTCTTTTATTTTTGCAAAATTGGGATGCTCCCTCAAATCTTCTCGTTGCATTTCCCAAGCGAGGGTAGTGAAAATTATTTGATCTAAGTTGTTATATTTGGGCTTCCAACCTAGAACTTTGTGAATTTTATCTGCACAAGCTGTAACGCAAGCTGGATCACCAAGACGACGTTCTAATTCAATGACGGAGAAATCTACTCCAGAAATTGCCTTCACCCTTTCGATCACCTGTCGGACGCTGTAACCCTGTCCATAGCCACAGTTAAATATTTGGCTATCATTACCCTGTTCAAGATAACGCAAAGCATCAAGGTGTGCTGTTGCTAAGTCCTCAACGTGAATGTAGTCTCGAATCCCTGTTCCATCTGGTGTGGGAAAATCAGTACCAAAAATTCGCACTTCCGGCTTGCGTTGGAGTGCTGCATCACAGGTGACTTTTATTAAGTGAGTAGCATTTTGCGACATTGAGCCTTGTCGTCCTTGAGGATCTGCGCCTGCAACATTAAAGTAGCGGAGAATGACGTACCGCAGAGGGTTGACTGCTCCATAGTCTTGGAGAATCCACTCGCTCATCAATTTTGAGCGTCCATAGGGGTTAATCGGTTGTGTAGGAGTTGATTCAGTAACTGGAATTTCCTTTGGTTCCCCATAGACTGCTGCTGTACTGGAAAAGATGAACTGGTTGACGCTCATCGCACTACAGCAACGGAGTAAGTTTAAGGTATTGCATGTGTTGTTGGCGTAATAATCAAGGGGATGAGCTACTGACTCTGGGACAATCAGACTGGCCGCAAAATGCAGCACTGCACTAAATTGATGCTTGGCAAAGACTTGGTAAAGATGATCAATGTCGGCTAAATCGCCAATGATCAACTCACCATGCAGTACTGCTTTTGGCGAACCTGTAGAGCAATTGTCATAAACTACGACATCATAGCCAGCTTCACCCAGCTGGCGTACGACGTGGGAGCCAATGTAGCCTGCACCTCCAGTGACTAAGACTTTCTTGTTCATCTGCCTTTACCCAGTAAAACGACTCGAATAGTCTTAAAGAAAATTGCCAAATCTAACCACAGAGAATAATTCTTGATGTAGTAAAGGTCATATGACAGCTTTTCGTAAGCATCCTCAATGGATGCTCCATAGGGATAGATAACCTGTGCCCAACCTGTGATTCCAGGTTTGACTAAGTAACGAATATCGTAATAAGGGATTGCTTCTCTGAGCTTGTCATCGAACTCTGGGCGTTCTGGACGAGGGCCAATCAGACTCATGTCCCCCGAAAGTACATTCCATAGTTGAGGCAGTTCATCAATTCGTACCAGACGTAACCAGTATCCTACCCTGGTTATACGGGGATCTCGTTGACTTGCCCACTGTGCTCCTCGTTTCTCCGCATCTTGATACATAGAGCGGAACTTGTAAACCCTAAATGCTTTGCCGTGTAGTCCTGTTCGTAACTGACTGTAGAAAACTGGGCCTCGACTATCTAATTTAATTGCTAGTGCAGCAATTAACATGAGTGGTAACAGGAGCATCAGTAGCAATGCCGTTGAAATTATGTCTACTAAACGCTTCAACTTTAAATTGATACTATCAGACATCAGGTAAAAGCCTGCATTAAAAGCAAACCATCTATCTTGGAGTAAGGAGGACGGAAGTTTATACCACAGCTTTTCATAACAATCTGGCAGTCTATAAACTGGAGTTCCTTGCAGTCGCAATTGCATCAATTGCTGCACTTGTGCATCAGATAATTTGACCTCCGTTTCTACCAAGACTCCTGACCAGGACTGGGAACTCCAGTTAGAGAAGTCTGAAAGATTTCCTACATAATTAACGCGATCTGGTAACTGAGTTGTATCTTCGGTGTTGTCACACAAAAGAACTAAGCGTCCTAGAGGATTAACCTGTAAAAAGTCTTGTACAAATTTGACAGTGCTCTCTCCTGCACCTAGAATTAGCCAACAAACTTGCTGAGCGTGTGATCGCACCAAGTTAACTACCCATATACGTAACATCACAGCCCAGATAGTAAATATTCCTAGAGTTGGTAGCACAACGCTTCGTCTTAAAAGGGGATTGTACTTCCAAGCATTAGTTAGGTAAATGAAGGCAGCAATCACTCCGGCAATGAAGATATTACATATGATGATGCGAGCTGGAACTCGCAAACCTGCAATTTGGCTATCTGGTTTGTAGGTGTCTGCCAAGTAAAGTGCTGAAAGAACTAATAGGATTAATCCATAACAAAAGGGATTCAATCCATGAATAAAAGAGTTTGTTCTCAACCAGCAAGTAAATTCCAAACAGATAATCAAGCCAAAGATATCTCCTGCTAAAAGCAGAACATTGAGATAATGGTTTCTATTTAATGGCTTGGTGTTTGTTAAGGGCTTGAAGTAAGTTTGAGTCATACGCATTGATGTGTGTGGGTTATTTTTTTACATCGGTGCGCTTGCTTTATTGCCAAATCTCATAGCAAAGCTAACAGCTAAATAAGTTGGAAACAGAAGTATTTGGTAATATATCCCCTGATTATTTTTCTTGAACTAGTAAGCTGTTTCACATAAAAGTTGTCTGATCTTCTATTAGGCAAGTAAAGAGATAATCTTGACGTCTTGACTTTGACCGCAACGCTATCGCTGCCTACGGCACTCTGCGCTAACAAGGGCATGCTTTTGAACGGCATTTGCACTAAACCAGAGAACCTCCAAAGGTTCACTGCTGCTTCCCATTGACAATCTTCACGGGGGTTTGTGTGCAATCCCTGTGTTTTAGCTTATCTTCCTTCCCTACACTAATAATGTTGATCTCTATTAGCCAACTTTCAGTCTTAGGCGATGTCCACAATTCGGGTAAGTATGGTTGCTATGGAAACCCGACCACAACGCTTTTCCTGACAGTATCAGAACTTACACATAGACACATAGACTATGTGTTTATCTATGTCATTGCGACGCAAAAAGCAATCTCTCAAAGCCTTATTTTTCGTAATAAGGGCGTAAGTCCTAAATACAAAGCTGTATGGAACATTGCTACTTAGAGCGGTACTGCTTTCCCTGGTTCACTAACAGTACAAGCGCATACACTGAACTAACAGTTATTTTTTATGACTAAATAAATTTAGTCAGCATCTATACAAAAAAATGCACAATATACTATACTTTTTACACCTTTCGCGAAAAGCTTCATTTTAAAGTTTTGAACGTTGTAGGTGGAGTATAGCTCTCGCTTTGCAAGTATTACTTTGTTCAGGCAAATTTAGTACGTTTACCATAAGAGTAATTTATCAGGGGATCTTATTCTTTGATAAAAAGAATACAAGATTCACTTTTTCTTTAAGAATTTATGAAAAAAATAAATTTTGCGTAAAATTTAACTGAAAGATATGTGTATTTTACGGATACGGTTTGAATAGGAAGAGAAAACAGTTAGTAGGGTAATTACATCGTTATGATGTCAATTCCCTAAATCTTTATTAACCTTTGTTTAAGAATTTATGAAAAAAATGAATTTTGCGTAAAATTTAACTGAAAGATATGTGTATTTTACGGATACGGTTTGAATAGGAAGAGAAAACAGTTAGTAGGGTAATCACATTGTTATGATGTCAATTCCCTAAATCTTTGTCATTGCAAGTGAAACGCAGCGTAGCGGTTCCTCTTAGGAACTAGTGGAACGTAAGCGCAAAGCCACGCTAAGAGCCTAAGCGCAAGCGCACGCAATCATGCGTTAGCCGTAAGGCGTGCCGTAGGCATACACGCAGCCTATCCCTTTGGAACTCAGCAATCGCAAGGGTTTGGAGAACTTTACTTTCTGTTACATAGTTAGGTTTTTTTGACTGACTTACTTACACCTCTGACTCTTAACTTGCTTATTTGCTATGCCTTCTGACCAAGAAGACCAAAACTCCTTAGATTTGCAACAATACTCGCTGATTTTTAAAAGGCGTTGGCTAGTCATAGCTACAGTGGCTGGCTCAGTCTTTGGATTGTCAGCTTTAACTGCTTTCAGGCAAAAACCAATTTATGAAGCAGAAGGCAAGCTGCTTTTTAATAAAACTGATCGCGTTTCTTCGCTGACAAGTCCCTCAGCATCAGTTGGAGAGTTAAGTGGTGTAACTCAACTAAGCAGCCCTTTGGATACAGAAGCAGAGGTAATTCGTTCTAACCCGATAGTTGAGAAAACCATTACTAACCTGAAGCTGACAGATAAGAAAGGAGTACCCCTAGAAATAGATGAGTTTCTCAAAAAACTCAAGGTTAAAAGCATGAAGGGTACGGACATCTTGTCGATTTATTACAACAGTACCGATCCAAAAGAAGCCGCAGCTGTTGTGAATTCGCTGATGACTTATTATCTGGAGAACAATGTTAGTGTCAATCAAACCCAGGCGACAGCCGCAAAAAGATTTTTGACCAAGCAATTGCCTGAGGTTGAGGGAAGGGTAATAAGAGCAGAGGCAGGTTTGCGTCGGTTTAAAGAAGAAAACAAAGTAGTTGCTTTAGATCAAGAAGCTACCACAGGCGTGGAAAGGCTTACAGCTTTATCAGACCAGATTACTCAGGCTCAGTCAAATTTGGTAGATGCCGAGACTCGCTCACAACTTCTGCAACGTCAATTGAAATTGAATTCGCAGCAAGCTGTGGATATGGGCAATTTAAGCCAATCAAAAGCTGTGCAGCAGGTACTAACAGAATACCAGCAAGCAGAAAACGAACTAGCAGTCGCACAGACTCGCTATACAAATGAGCATCCTCAGATCGCTAATTTGATGGCAAAAGCAGCAGCCCTGAGAAAGCAGCTAGAGGTGAGAGTTGGCGAAAATGTTGGCAAGCAGCCTGTGTCCCAGCAGAATTTGCAGATGGGAGAACTCAAACAAAGCTTAACTGCTCAGTTGGTGCAGTCGGATGTAGAACGTTCAGCACTAGCCAACCGAGTCACGGTTTTGAAGAATGCATACGCACTTTCGCAAAAACGCTTGAGTATCTTACCTCTACTGCAACAAAAACAGCAACAGCTAGAGCGACAGTTGCAAGTAGCTAGAACAACTTATGAAGAATTGTTGAAGCGATCCCAAGAAGTGGAGGTAGTAGTAAATCAAAATGTCGGCAATGCAAGGGTAGTATCTGGGGCTTTAGTTCCCAACAAAGCAAATTCCAACATTATACTCTACCTAGCGCTCGGTGGATTTTTGGGAATTTTGCTGGGTGTAGGGATAGCTTTGATGTTGGAAGCTATGGATCAATCCCTGAAAACTCTTGAACAAGCCCAGCAGCTATTTGGTTATCCTTTACTAGGTACAATTCCTCACTTTGGTCAAAAAGCGAAGGCTGGTAAAGAGTCTTTAGTCGAACTGCCAGTCAGAGATAATCCTCATTCACTAGCAAGTTCAGCCTTTGAGATGCTTCAAACAAACTTGGATTTTAGCATCTCTGATAAACCACTGAAAATAATTGCGGTGGTTAGTTCAACTCCAGGTGAAGGCAGATCATTTGTGGCAGCAAACCTGGCAGTAGCTAAGGCACATATGGGACGCAGGGTGCTGTTAGTAGATGCAGATATGCGTCACTCTTGTCAAGAGAAAATCTGGAAATTATCTAACCCAATCGGACTAAGTAATGTTCTAGTCGGTCAAGCAGAATTTCCCCTCACTACCCAAGAAGTACTAGTTAATTTGGATGTGCTAACCGTTGGCACAATTCCACCTAACCCAGCAGCATTACTAAACTCCCAGCGCATGGTGTCGTTGATTCAAGAGGCAGCTAAAAACTATGACTGTGTAATTATTGACACTCCCGCTCTGAGTTTGTTTGGTGATGCCTTGATGTTGAGCAAGGTGGCAGATGGGATATTGCTGGTTGTACGTCCGGGAGTGCTTGACACGACTGTTGCCAAGAACACGAAAACGATGCTAGAGCAATCGCGATCGCACGTTTTGGGAATGGTGGTGAATGGGGTTACGGGTGTGAGTGGTTATAGTTACTACTCTTCTAAGGAGTATTACCAAAATAATGGAAACGAGAATAAGGTAAGCAAAGAGAATTACCAAAAAGTTTGAACTTCTAATATGCCTTTTTCTTCATCTAATTCAGACAGCACCGCACTAATCGCGCTGACTTATGACACCAAAGTTTTCACAAAATCCTCAACCACTAAGTTTGCGCCGCAATTTTTCTTGGACTTTTGTCGGAAATCTTGTTTACGCAGGTTGTCAGTGGGGGATGTTGGTAGTGCTTGCCAAATTGGGAACCCCAGAGATGGTAGGACATTTTACCTTGGGGTTAGCAGTTACAGCTCCGGTTATTTTATTCTCAAATCTTAATTTACGGGCAATTCAAGCGACGGATGCCAAACAGCAATACTGTTTCGCGGACTACCTAGGATTAAGGTTGTTAACAACTATACTGTCACTTTTAGTTATAGCTGGGCTAACCGTTGCTGGGGGTTATAACGGTGAAACAGCCCAAGTGATTTTGATTATAGGGCTAGCAAAGAGTATTGAATCTATAAGTGATGTTTTCTACGGTTTGCTACAGCAGCACGAGCAAATGGATCGAATTGCCAAGTCGATGATTGTCAAAGGATTGCTTTCGCTGATTGCTTTAGGAATTGGAGTTTACTTGACAAAAAGTATTGTTTGGGGTGCGATCGCTCTCACACTAGCTTGGTTATTGATTTTATTGAGTTATGACATCTCCAGTGGCAAATTAATTGCCGCAAGTCAAAGAAAACCTCGCTGGGATATAGCAAAACTGATGAAATTGGCAGGTGTTGGACTACCCCTAGGTTTTGTGATGATGCTAATTTCTCTTAACACTAATATTCCTCGTTATTTCATTGAGCAAACATTGGGACATAGGGAACTAGGAATTTTTGCGGCGATCGGCTATTTGCAGGTAACGGGAACTACCGTTGTCTCGGCATTAGGACAGTCAGCTAGCCCCAGGCTAGCGAGATATTACGCAACCAAAGATATTTTAATGTTCCGTAATTTACTTCTGAAGTTGGTAGGTATTGGTGCTGTCTTGGGTGTCACAGGTGTAGTGATGGCAATGGTTGCTGGACAGCAAATCCTGACTTTGCTGTATAAACCTGAGTATGCTCAACACGCGGATATCTTTGTCTGGTTGATGGTTTCCGCTGGAATTGGCTACATAGCCTCATTTTTGGGATATGGCATGACAGCAGCTCAATATTATAGAACCCAACTACCGCTATTTATTTTAGTTACTGGTGTGATCGCTGTTTCGAGTTTTTATTTAATCGAGCCTTACAAGCTACAAGGTGCTGCCTTAGTATTTGCGATTGGAGCGATCGCGCAATTGATTGGCAGTCTGGCAGTTGTCATTTATGCAGTTTTAATTAATACACACACTAAAAAAGCATGAGAACTATTACTGAAACTAGAAAAGATAAAATTCGTATCCTTCATGTTGTTGGTTCCATGGTGAGAGGAGGATTGGAAACTTGGTTAATGCACGTTTTGCGAAATTATGATCGCCAATGTTTTCAAATGGACTTTTTAGTTGAAACTACAAAACACTGTGCTTACGACGATGAGGTATTAGCTCTAGGTAGCAAAATCATCCCATGTCTTGAACCATCTCAACCATTACTCTATGCACGTAATTTCAAACGAGTTTATCAGGAACACGGATCTTACGACATTATTCACAGTCATATCCACAACTACAGTGGCTATGTTCTGCGATTAGCTAAACAAGTTGGTATTCCTGTCCGCATTGCCCACAGTCATAACGATACTTCCTCTCTCAAGACTAAAGCCGGATTAAAGCGGCGCTTATATTTAGCTTTGACAGAATACTGGATTAAGCGCTACGCCACACTTGGACTAGCTTGTTCTGGTAAGGCAGCGGCTGCGCTTTATGGTGCAAATTGGAAAAATGATCCCCGCTTTTCTATCTACTATTGCGGAATTGATTTTTCTAAGTGGAAATTAGAGACTGATAATGTTGCTATCCGTACAGAACTGGGTATTCCTCAAGATGCTTTTGTTATTGGTCACGTTGGCAGGTTTGCAGAACAAAAGAATCACTCGTTTCTCATAGATATTGCGGCAGAAGTTATCAAACGCAAGCCTAAAACACAACTTTTGTTAGTAGGTGACGGTCCTCTGCGTTCAGAAATAGAAAAAAAAGTCCGTGAGGCGAATTTAACTGACCATGTAATTTTTGCTGGATTACGTTCTGATGTACGTCAGATTATGCAGGGTGCAATGGATATTTTTCTCTTTCCATCGCTGTATGAAGGGTTACCACTGGTATTAGTTGAAGCACAAGCAGCCAGACTTCCCTGTATTTTTTCAGATGTGATCGCGGAGGAGACAGATGTAGTCAAATTTATGATGCATCGCTTATCTTTATCACAGCCTGCATCAGTGTGGGCAGAAGCAATTCTTGAATTCAAAGCCTTTAAACCTAAGTTTACTCGAACAGATGCTCTTAAAACAGTCAAAGCTAGCTCGCTTAATATAGTCAATACTTTGGAAATACTACAAAAAATTTATGATAGTTCATACCAATCAAGTAACTATAAATAAACAAAAACAACTTTTGATCATCAGTATGAATTGTTTTGTTTTATTTTTGATTATTGTTGTCTTTCGATTGATCGCGACAGGAGAATTTATTGGAAAATATGATAACTTAATTTATCCAGTATGCTGGCTATTATTATTTACATTTATTTGGGCTGTAATTTCATGGAAGTGGTTAATAAACAGATTTTTTGATCCGTATATTTTATTTTTATTTTCATTCCTTTTATTTAATGGTGGACAAGGTGTTTTAGAAATATTACATCTTAATACATTTGGTATTTTGGCTAGTAATGATCCTCGTTCTCTAAACGCAAATTTTTCGTCAGAAATTTTGATAACCACTTTATTAATAGTTATCTTGTCACTAACTACATTACATACGGGTGCGCTCTTTAACATAGTTCTAAACAAAGATAAAAAAGTTATTTTCAAAAAAGATGATGTCAGCCCAAAAAAGTTCTTATTAATTCATAAATATGTTCTTTGGATCGGATGGGTATTACTGGGGATATCGCTTGTTCCGGCATTTTTTACTCTTGGCAGTGCTATTTCTAATGTTACTACCTATGGTTATTTAGCCCTTTATCAGGAAAACATTCCAGTAGGTGCCGAGGCTACACCACGGATTCTAGCTACTTTCCTGATTCCTGCTGCTCTTTTTTTACTTGCTGGTAGCAATAAAAAGCAAAATATCATCGCTATATCAATGATAGTAATTATTACTATATCGATAATTCAGCTTTTCTTAGGAGCTAGGTCGCAAGCAGTTATGCCTATGGTTGCTTATCTATGGTTGTGGCATCGTTGCATCAAACCGTTACCTAAAGTTTTGATTTTGATATCCAGCAGTTTAGTACTGTTAATTATATTGCCACTTGTTGGTTCAATTAGATTAATTAGTGGTGAAGATCGCCTGTCTCTAGATTTTATAATAGATGCATTTTTCTCAATTGATAATCCTGCCATAGCAATATTTTCGGAAATGGGCAGTTCTATGGGGACAATAGCCCACACTATTGAGTTAGTTCCGTCTCAAAGAGGTTTTGATATGGGAGCTAGTTACGGCTATGCCCTACTCACCCTTATCCCTAATTTGTTTTGGGATATTCATCCTACTATTGCCAGAGGTTTAGCTGAAAAATGGTTAGTTGATACTGTAAATCCATACATCTCTAGTATTGGGGGTACGATGGGATATTCCTTTATAGCTGAAGCTTATCTCAACTTTGGTTTGATTGGCACAGCAATTTTTATGGCATTTTTTGGTTTTTTATTTGCCAAATTGACATTATGGTCTGTCAAAGATAATCAGCCTGCAAAAATGGCAACAATGGCTAGTTTTCTAAGTTTTGTGCTATTTTATCCCCGCGCTGAATCAGCCTTACTAATTCGTCCCTTGGTGTGGTATTCTTTACTGCCTTATTTATTGACAAATGTGGTAAAATTAACACATAAAAAATCAGTAACTAGCAAATTAATCGGTAAAGTTTATAAAAAATATTAAAAAACTGCTAATTTCCCAATAAAAATTTATTAATTGTTTACACCTTATTTTTATTATTCAAAGCCTAAAATTAGTAATATTTTTTATAATTTTAATTTCTGGAGAAACTAAAGCGTACTGAATAACATTAGAAAATAGAGTTTGGAGGCTTCAATGGACGTAATTATATCAACAGACCAACGTTATGATGGTACACCCGATGGCGCTGTTTGGTCACCAACAAATGGTGCATATCCTTTCTGGCTGCGTTACTTAGAAGTTTTTGATAATGTGCGTGTAATGGCACGAGTGCGTCCAGTTTCTTCTGTACCATCTAATTGGCAACGTGTTGATGGTGAGAGAATTTCGGTTGTACCTATTCCTTACTATATTGGACCAGTGCAGTATTTATTAAAAGCGCTACAAGTTCAACAAGCTGTAAGTAAAGGAGCTAATTTAAATGATGCGATTATTCTACGAGTTCCATCAAACGTAGCTAATTGCATCGAATATTGGTTGCGCCATACAGGTCATCCCTATGGTTTAGAAGTTGTCGCCGACTCATACAATTTTTTTGCCCCAGGTTCTGTAAAACATCCTTTGCGTCCTTTTTTTCGTCGGTGGTTTACAAATCGATTACAAAAACAATGCGCTCAAGCTTCTGCTGTTTCTTTTGTTACAAAAGAAGCTCTTCAACGTCGATATCCTCCTGGTGAAAAAACTTATTCAACTTTCTATTCGGATGTTGAATTATCTAATGAAGCTTTTGTTTCTTCCCCGCGTTTACCTCATCCTGATTCAGATAAATTCACCCTCATTACCGTTGCATCTATGGATCATTCTTCTAAAGCTATAGATGTACTAATTGACGCTGTTGCTATCTGCGTTAAGCAGAAATTAAATCTAGAGTTAATCTTAGTTGGAGATGGTAAATACCGAGGAGAACTAGAAGCGCAAACCGCAAAGCTGGGAATCAAAGAACGTGTATTTTTTCGCGGTAAATTACCCGCAGGTAAAGCTGTATTTGAACAGTTAGATAAGGCAGATGTGTTTGTGTTGGCTTCCCGTCAAGAAGGTTTGCCTAGAGCAATTATTGAGGCTATGACGCGAGGATTACCCTGCATTGGCTCTAATGTAGGAGGCATTCCGGAACTATTGACAGCTGAAGATTTGGTACAACCAGGTGATGCAGTTGTATTAGCAGCGAAAATTCAGGAAGTAATTACAGTTCCAGAACGGATGATTCACATGTCAACCCGCAATTTAGAAGCGGCAAAACAATATAAAGACGATTTTTTGAGAGAACGTAGATTGGAATTTTATCATTATGTCAAACAAACGACAGAAGCATGGCTAAAAATCAATAATTGAATAAATGACATAAAGATATGCAAGGTAAAAGTTATCTTTTTCTAGATTATGAATAGCAAAAAAAAAAGAGTCATACTTTATTTAATCACTAAATCAAGTTTAGGTGGAGCACAGGGAAATGTTTATGATTTGATTGAAAATTTTCGTGCAGATTATGAAGTTCATCTTGGAGTAGGTAGTACAGGGCCGTTAACAGAAAATGTTAGTAAGTTGGGAGTAATTGTACACTTTATTTCAAATATGACCCGTGAAATTGACTTATTCAAAGATTTGCTAGCGATAAAAGGATGTATATCATTAATCCATAAAATCAAACCTGATATTATTCACACACATAGCAGTAAAGCTGGATTTGTGGGACGTGTAGCCGGAAGAATTTACAAAATTCCGACTGTATTTACAGCACATGGTTGGGGCTTTTCTCCTGGAACACCGAAGCAGCGTGGGAACATTGCGTTAATAGCGGAAAAATTATTAGCACCAATGACTGCAAAACTGATTTGCGTTTCTGAGAACGATCGCCACTTAGCTTTAAACCTTGGTGTTGGTAATCATGATTCCTTAGAAATTGTTCGTTACGGCATCAGCAATCAGTTAGTTCCAATTGCCAATCCCTCACAGCAGCCACCTCGAATGCTTATGGTAGCGCGTTTCAACGAACAAAAGGATCAGGCTACTTTACTCCAGGCAATTTCCTACTTGCCCACTTCTGTACACCTTGACTTAGTTGGCAGCGGTCCGTCTTTGGAATCTTGTAAAGCTTTGGCGCAGTCTTTGGGAATTGGTGATCGGATTTCTTTTTTAGGTGACAGAACAGATGTACCCGATTTATTAGCCCAATCTCAAATCTTTATTCTCAGTACCCATTATGAAGGTTTACCTATCAGTATTCTAGAAGCTATGCGTGCTGGTCTACCTGTTGTGGCAACTAGCGTCAATGGTATTCCTGAAGAAGTTGAGCATGGTAAAACAGGTTTACTAGTACCGCGCAAAGATGTACAAGCACTTGTTAACGCATTGCAAACTTTCATTGAGTCTCCTGATCTTCGTCAGCAAATGGGTGAAGCGGGTAGACAAAAATTTAAGCAAGAATTTACAGTTGAGCGAATGATAAATGAGACTAAAGCAGTATACGAGGAAATACTCAAAGAACAATCAAAGAAATTCTTATTTAGTATATTCCCATATTAAGTAATTAACGCAAGTTGCTAGTTAGTACCCTTTAATCGTAACATATTGATACAAAATTACAGGTTCTGCGTATTGATAAGCACTAAAATTTAAGACTTTGTACTTAAAGAGAGGCGCTTTTTTATAACTAGCAACTTGAGTTAATTAATAAAAGTGGGTTTAATACTAATTATTTTCCAACAACAAGTTTAATTTAGTCAAAAACTACCTATTATTCACAGCTTAAGATGACATGAAATTTTTAAAAAATAGTATTAAAGAAGTGCACTATACATTAGTGAATAGTTTGCCTATTTCCATAGTGAACAAACTGCCATTAGGGGCATTAAATAAGAGCGGAACCTGGTCGATTGGCATTTATTCTGGCGAATCTCCTTTTGATTTAGCTAATTTTACGGACGCAAAAAATCCGGTATTGACTCGTAGAGATGTATCAGATGCCAGAGCCGCATTTGTTGCAGACCCATTTATGATTAAAGTCGGGCTAACCTGGTTCATGTTTTTTGAGGTTTTAAATCAAAGTACACGTCGAGGAGAAATTGGATTTGCAACTAGTGAAGATGGAGCTAGTTGGAAGTATCAACATATTGTCATTGTTGAGCCATTTCACTTATCTTACCCATACGTTTTTGAATGGAATAATGAATATTACTTGATTCCAGAAAGTTATCAAGCAAACTCAATCCGACTTTACAAAGCATCAAAGTTTCCCACAGAATGGAGTTTCGTTGGCAATCTTCTTAATGATGGATTTTTTCTAGATTCGTCTATTTACCGTTATGCTGACAAATGGTGGATGTTTGCTGAAACTAATGCTGATCACAAATATGATACCCTGCGTCTTTACTATGCAGAGGATTTGCTCGGTTCTTGGTTAGAACACCCAAAGAGTCCAATTGTCAGTAACAATGCACACATAGCTAGACCAGCCGGTAGAGTTTTGGTGATGAATGATCAGATTTTTCGTTTTACCCAAGACTGTCAGCCAGCTTATGGTACTCAGGTAAGAGCATTTGAGATTACCGAGTTAACGACTACAAGTTATCAAGAAAGAAAAATTGAACAAAGTTTAGTGTTAAAACCGAGTAGTTATGGTTGGAATAGTGGTGGTATGCACCACATCGACCCTCATTTCATCCATGACGGAAAATGGATTGCTTGTGTAGATGGTCGAGGTTAAATCCTGATATTAATATGCTTTTTAATAGGTTCACATTCGCGGATTAAAACTAGCTCCCGTCCTCCGAGTAAAAATCCATACCACAGAACGCCCGCAATCTCGCAGCACTCGCACCAGGGTTTCTGACTTGTCCCCTCGCGAAGGAACCTCTACAGGTGTAACCGCAATTCCGTGACTGCCCAAAACTATGGATGCGATCGCCCTTGCCCTCCTCATGTGATAATCCGATGTAATCAGATAAATATGTTGTAACTTCTGAGCAACAAAATCTTCTACCAAACTCGTGAAATTAGTCACAGTATCCGTTGCTCTACCATCCAAGTGCAACTGCTGATTCGGAACACCAAACTTTTGAAAAATGCGGCGATTAATATCCAGGTTCCAAGCGTAATCAGAAACCCAAATATCTAAATCAGTGTGCTTTTGCCAAAACTCACCAGCAAACTCCATTCTCTGGGAAGCACTCCCCAATACAAAAATAGCTTGCGGTACAGGTGCTTGATGGAGTGCAACAGCAATTCTAACGGGAATAATACTAGTTAAAAAAAAGCTGGTGATCACAACCAGCCCCAGTAACTGGAGAAAAAAGTGACTTTTAGAAATTTTGTATCTCATCCAACAGCCTTTCAAATTCTTGGATAGAAGCGATTGTAATAGACTGTTTAAGTAACCTTTTGAGTACAGCAATATCCTTGATTTCTTCAAGGCGATTCTCGTTCCGAGACGCTGCGCTAACGCTCAATTGTGCTGGTACTACTTCAAACCGCGTCTCTAAAACCTCAATCACCGACTCACGAGCATTTTTCACCATTCCATCTCGCTCAAAACCTGTAATATAAGGCATCCGATTTCCCTCCTGAGTTCGCCTCAACTCTTCTTTAAAGCTACCCTCCAAAGCTTCCGGTAAAACCATCATCCACTCAATTAACCGGAGAAAAAAGTGACTTTTAGAAATTTTGTATCTCATCCAACAGCCTTTCAAATTCTTGGATAGAAGCGATTGTAATAGACTGTTTAAGTAACCTTTTGAGTACAGCAATATCCTTGATTTCTTCAAGGCGATTCTCGTTCCGAGACGCTGCGCTAACGCTCAATTGTGCTGGTACTACTTCAAACCGCGTCTCTAAAACCTCAATCACCGACTCACGAGCATTTTTCACCATTCCATCTCGCTCAAAACCTGTAATATAAGGCATCCGATTTCCCTCCTGAGTTCGCCTCAACTCTTCTTTAAAGCTACCCTCCAAAGCTTCCGGTAAAACCATCATCCACTCAATTAACCGGAACAACTCCAGAATCTGATTTCTAGTATAGCCACGCTGGTAAAGCCCCCGCACCAAGCTTAACTTTGTATGAGTTGTGTTGGCATAGCCTGCGCGTAGCGCATAAATTGCTGGAGTCCACCAAACCCGGTTTCTGTTAGAAACCGGGTTTCTAATTTTTCACAAATGATTTAGGACTACTATATATTCTTGAAAATCGGAGCGATCGCTTCGCTTGCCTCACGTGCAAAGCGCTCAGCATGAGCGTGAGGCAGATCGCTTCACAGCATGACTTCGTATTTGAGCGATCGCGCAGAGCGCAGACGCGCCTGAGCGTATCGCCATCCTCCAAACTACTCACTTACTGGTAGATAAACTTGCCGCAATTGTTCTACTTTAGCCACAGTTTCTGCTGTAACTCTTTATCTAAAAAATCTGGTTTTCGTGTCCAGTCTATTTCCTCATGTGCTTGAGGAAAAAAGAACAACATAAATTCTTCAAAATATAGTTGTAAAATGTCTTTCCAAGGTGAATCAAATTCGGTTTGAGGGTTGGTCATCTGATTTCATATTTTGGATTGTTTTGTTGATTGAATTTGGCAGCTTCCTGTAGCGATCGCTTAATAATAGCGTCGCGGTTCCTCTTAGGAACTAGGATGTGGCGAATGATTGTGTCTTTCCCCTACACCCTCAGCTTTAATCAACACTCCACCCGTTGCAACTGTGCAACTCTTGGATCGATAATTTTTTGCCCCAAACTATCAAATTTAATTGCCAAAGAAACTTTATTTCCCGCACCAAAAATGTGAGTAATCTCTCCAATACCAAAGGCTTTGTGCAGAACTTTTTCGCCGACTTGCCAACTAGCAGTAGTGTCTTGGTTTCGTTTGGTTGTACGTTGGGCTGTGCTACCACCAGTACCTTTTGTATAAGCTACACTCCTTTTTTGTTGAGTCATTAGTAATTCTTCGGGTAATTCGTCGAGAAATTGCGATCGCAAAGCAGGTTCCCGTGAACCATAAAGGCGGCGTTCGCGGGCGTGGGTTAAATACAGCCGTTCTTGGGCGCGAGTAATCCCCACGTAGCACAGGCGACGTTCTTCTTCCAAAGATGCTGGATCGTTCATTGAACGGTAGTTAGGAAATAGTCCTTGTTCCATGCCCACCAAGAACACAACAGGAAACTCCAGCCCCTTGGAGGCGTGTAAGGTTAACAGCGAAACTGCTGTTTCTCCTTCTTTTAAGTTATCCAAATCAGAACTGAGGGCGGTACTGGCGAGGAAGGCTTGCAGGTTCACATCTTCGTTCTCTTCTTGAAATTGCAGCACAGCGTTGAATAATTCTTGGACGTTTTGCAACCTGTCTTCTGCTTCATCTGTACTCTGAGTTTCCAAGTCTTTAATATATCCAGAGTTTTCCAACACCCCTTGCACAAGTTCAGAAATTGGAACCGTCTCTATTTGTTCTTGGAAATGACGAATCATCTGGGCAAAGCCATTAACAGCTTTAGCAGAACGTCCTGCCAATGTATTAACTGATGTTTCATCAATCAGTATTTCCCACAAAGTTGTGCCTAATTCTTGAGCGGCGTTTACGAGTGCGTCGATGGTGGCTTTACCAATTCCGCGCCGAGGAGTATTAATCACTCGCAATAAACTGAGTGTATCAGCTGGGTTGACGATCGCCCGCAAGTAAGCCAGGACATCTTTAATTTCTTTGCGATCGTAAAACTTTATCCCTCCGACAACTGTGTAGGGAATTCTTAATCGCACCAATAATTCTTCAAACGGTCGAGACTGAGCATTGGTACGATAAAGTATGGCAAAACTTCCCCAATTTATCTCTGGATGCTGATTTGCCAAAGAACGAATTTGATTAATCACAAAATCTGCTTCTGCAATTTCATCATCGGCTTTGTAAGAAAAAATCTCTTCACCTGCACCTCTTGTTGCTTTGAGGATTTTATCAATACGTTGGGTGTTGTTTTCAATCAGTTGATTTGCTACTTGTAGAATATTTTCACAAGAGCGATAATTCTCTTCCAACTTCACCATCGTGCGGGTATCGTCGTCTGGTAAACCATCGCCAAAATCTTGTTGAAAGTCCAACAAGATGGTGAAGTCTGCCATTCTAAATGAGTAAATCGATTGATCTGCATCACCTACCACGAAAGTGGAACGATTTGTCCAGTCCCAATCAGTCTTTTTGGTTTCGTTATTCGTCGTCAAAAGACGGATGAGTTCGTATTGAGTGCGGTTGGTATCCTGATATTCATCTACCAGGATATGGCGAAATTTATTATGCCAATAACCTAAGACTTGCTCGTTCTGCTGAAACAATTTTACAGGAACGAGGATAAGATCATCAAAATCGAGGGCGTTGTTCTGTGCAAGTCGGCTTTGATAGTGATTGTAAACTTCTGCAATCACCCGTCCGCGATAATTGGGTTGTTCTGTCTCAAAGTCTTTGGGTGATAAGCCTTGGTTTTTGGCGTTACTAATGGCGTAGCGCACAGAACGAGGTTCAAACTTTTTATTGTCCAGATTAAGTTGTTTGGTGACGATTTCTTTCACCAGGCTTTGGGCGTCGGACTCGTCAAAGATGGAAAAATTCCGCGTCCATTGGCGTCCTTTTTCGTCTTGGTATTTGTCGATGTCAAAGCGGAGAACGCGAGAAAGCAGACTGTGGAAAGTACCGCACCACATATCTTTGATGTAATTTTTCCAGACTTTCGACTTGAGCTTAGTTTGTTCGTATTCTGGCAATAAATCAAACCGCTCGTTGTATTCTGTTATTGCTAGGCGATCGGCAAATAATTTTTGAATACGTTCTTTCATTTCCCGTGCGGCTTTGTTGGTGAAGGTTACCGCCAGGATATTTTCTGGATCGACACGATGTTGCAAAATAAGATTAGCAATGCGATAAGTCAGCGCTCGTGTTTTGCCGGAACCCGCACCAGCAACAACGAGCAAGGGACCGCAGTGATGTTCAACAGCGCGACGTTGACTGGGGTTAAGGTGACTGAGGAAGTCTGTGGTTGTTGTCATGGGTATGAGAAGTTCGGAAGGACTGAGCAGCAGGTATCGCTTAGGTTTAAATTATAGAGAAAAGGTAGCTATTGCTTAGGCTACACTATCCTAGCCAAACTCAGTCAATATATTGTTTATAGCAGGGAACGCTTAACAGGGAACAGACTTGAAAGTCTCTTGATGAGCGTGTTTTCTCATTAGTTCGTGTCCTAATCTACCTGGCGACTGCTATATCTGTGTGCATCTAGGGATCTGCGAAGCCATCGCCCCTCCAGGGGAGATCTCACTTACAAAGCATTACCACTCACTTTGTATTCTCAGATACAAGAAAATTTAACACAACATCTATCAATCTATAGATAGTAGATGTATTGTTTCATACAGTTAAATGATTGAGAAAGCACGTCTTAACAAGGAATGTTTTGTCTCTCTCCTGTGTCATTTTTTATGACTACTTGGGAGAGAGCATTTTTTCTTTTGCCAAAAATCGCAGACGCTTCAATTCAACCTTCTTTGTTTGTCTAATAACAGTTGGTTGTTGGGATTTTGCAAGATTCATTCACCATTTCACTTGTATTCCCCAGCACGCAGATTCTTAATCTGAACTCTGACTTTTGGAGGGAGTAAAGCTAATTGGACGAAGATACGATGATTGCATAGAGCCATATCCAATAAATGAAGCGTAATAAATTCTGAGACGACTTGTTCATACACCCTTTACGGGTGTTTTTTATGGCATGGCAGATGATTTTATTTATCCACCACTCTTTTGCACAAACGATGCTTAAGACTCCTCTATCATCCCTCGCAGAATTGGCTTGTGAGGGTATTTTCTTTTTGGTGGGGAATTTCAGTAAAAAGTTTATTTCATTTTCAACTCGCCCGGAGGTTTTTGAACAGTTACAAACCATTACCAATTAAAATGAAAGGTGCCCAATAATAGGGATGACTCAGACGATTAGCGACTTTTGCTGGTAGATTCTGGCGTGTAGATTTAAGAATTCCTCTGTCTTGATCTTGAGTTATCCCTGAATAGTCGCCTGTAATCATTGCAACTTGCGCTTGACGTAAAGCCTCAGCTTTACTCATTTTCCCTTGGCTTAAGAAGGCGTAAAAAGCATCCATTAAAGCTTGTGTACCGCCATCACTCACAGACCATAAAGATGCGATCGCAGCTCTTGCTCCTGTACGCTGTACTTGATAGCCAAAACCTAAAATTTCTTCTCCCTTGCCTATTTTGTCACTGACTGCTGTTTCACAAGCACTCAACACAACCAAATCTACATTTGGCAAAGATAACTTTTGAATATCAGGTAGGGTAACTAAACCACCATCACCCATTAAAATAAAAGAGTCTTCCGGCTTACCGTTGACAAAAAAGGCGTGAGTCGCCATATGAATAATTGTATACACATTTAAATAAGGAATCATTGCTTGGCGATTAAATTCATTATCTAAAAGTGTTTTAGTTCCTGGCATCATAGTAGCAAGATTTTCAACCTCTGCTCCTGCATATTCTAGTGCTTTAAATGGTAATGAAGTAGACTCTAATTGTACGACGTGACGCTGTGTAGTCGCCCCAGCCAAAACTTTGATTTGCGGCAAAGGTTGAGTATCAAGATCTGTTAAACTCAAAGCAGTAATATTGTTAGTACGGAAGCGCTGCGCTAACCATTGTTTGCCGTCATATAAAGCAGCTAGGGGAAGATAACGTAATGCTCCATCCGGTGCATAAATAATTGTTTTGGCATCGGCATTTGCTAAGTCTTTTTCTATCGGTTGAATTAACAATTCATACAGCTTTTTGGCGGAAACTGTGGCGTTCGATTCGGGATTTTCTAAAGCACTACGAAAATCTACAATGAGCCGATTGAGTTCTTCTTTTTTAATAGGAACACTACGATGGATTGGTGGTGTATTTGGAGTCGTTAGTACGAGTTCCAGACGATTGTCTAAAACCAACGGATACAGCAAAACGGCGTTTTGGTTAAGACGCTGCAAGTTGTCGCGCAAGCTGTTAAGACTATCCAGTGGTATAATCTGTTGTGCCGTTTTTGGGGTAAGCTGTCCTAACCAAGCATTCACTTCTGGGCTATCAATAAATTGGTTAAATTCGGTGAGAAGATTTGCCTCCAGTGTTACGATTTTTTCTTTGTCTTGCGGTTTTCTATTAGTTGGTGGAATTTTTTGCAGTTCGCCGAGTTGTCTGCTGATTTGAATTTGTTTATCGGCTATAACTTTCAACCCTTGATTAATGGACTGTTCTGGAGACAGCGACTCAACTCCTTTAGCTGTTCTTTCATTACCCCGAACATCATGCAGATAATCGTCTAGTTCTTGGATTTTAAGTAAATCCAAAACTTGCTGTGCTTCTAGCACTCGATCTTGTCGCAGAAGTAAGTCAGCTAAACGTCGATAGATATCAGCAACGGTTGCTGTGTAAGATTGCTGTTGTTCTTGTGAAAGCGATCGCAATTGTGTGCGTATAGCTTCAGTCACATTCACAGATTGCTTGTAGAAAATAATTGCCAATTGTGGTTTGTTTTGCTGCGCTAGTAAATCACCAATGTTGGCAAGGGTAATTCTTTGGGCAGTTCTATCACCAATTTCTCGACTCAATAATAATGCTTGCTGATATGACGCTAATGCTTGCTGATACTTACGCATACCTTTGTAAGCGCTTCCCATACTATCAAGAGTACGCCCAACGACAGCACGATCACCCACTTGTTGCAGAACACTCAACGCTTGCTCAAGAGATTCTAGTGCTTGCGAATACTGTTCCAATTGTTGATAGACAAAGCCGATATTGTTAAGAGTACTGCCAATTTTTGGTTGATTACCAATCTCTCTAAAGTTGGCTAAAGCTTGCTGATAGTAATTTAGAGCTTGAGAATATTTATTCATCTTGTTGTAGGCGAACCCAATATTATGAAGAGTTGTGCCTTCGCCTAACTTATCGCCATTTTTTTTCCAAATTGTTAAAGCTTCCCGATAAAACTTGATGGCTTGAGGATATTGACCGAGTTCGCTGTAAACAAGTCCAATATTATTAAGGTTATTAGCTTCTTCTACAGGGTCTTTAGCTTTTTTAACATTAACTAAAGCTTGTTGAAAAAACTTGAGCGCTTGGGAATATTGTCCTGTTTCGTAATAAACTCCACCAAGACTATTGAGGGCAGATCCGACTCCTAGTTTATCTTCAATTTTTTCCATTAAGGAAAGGCTTTGCTGATAGTATCTCACTGCTTGAGAATACTGCCCCATAGATTGATAAACTAACCCAATATTATTGAATATACTTCCAGTTGTTTCCTGTTCTTCTTGGTTGGGAATTTTGCCAGCGCCTATTTCTCGATTTTTCGCCAATGCTTGCTGATAAAATTTTAGTGATTGCGGATATTGACCTAGCTCTCTAGAAACTGCTCCTAGACTATTAAATGTGTTACTAATATTTTTTTTGTCATCTATTTCTTGATAAATAATTAGCGCTTTTTGATAGATTTCTAAGGCTTTTTGAAACTGATCGTTATCATATTGGTCAGCTGCTTGGTTAGATAATCGATCTGCTTCTATCTTCAGGTTTTTAGATTTTTTGGTTTGTAAGAGTGTTTTAGAAGAATCACTCACAATTTGAGAACGAGAATCTACAAGTGATTGTTGTCCTTCGTAAACTGAAGCCTTTAACAAGCACAAAATAATTCCAATTGTACCAAAGCGAATTAAAAGAGATAAGTGCATGAATCAAGTTTTTATATATTTTAAAATAAAGAGTTGCTTATTAATCAAATAAGCAACTTCAACACTTAGTTATTAAATTTTTTATGGCAAAAGATTGAGATGCACCTGTAAAAACTTTCTCAAAATCGCATTCAGTCATGAAAATGTAGATTTATTAAGTTTTCCTTTACTTAGGACGTTTTATCTTTGAACGATTAGCCAATATACCACTAGCAGCAGTTAAGTTGATTTTAGAATTCCCAGACTTATCTGTGCCACTAACAGTCAGAATCTTGCTTTGAGAAATAAGATAGGAGATGAGAGTAGCAACAGTCTCTTCACCCACGTCCTGATAGAGTTCTTGTGCTTGTTGGTAAGATTTTAAAGCTTCTCCTAACTGTTGATTAGCTTGTTCTAGTAGTTTTTTGGCTTCCGCTTTACGAATATCTTGATTCGGGTGTAATGTTTGGTCAGTCATTTGTCATACTCCTGTTGTTGGGTGATTTATAGAACAGATTAAACTTCACCTAAAGACATATATGTATACCAACAGAAATCACACCATTCCGGATGCTAAGTTAAGTCAACGTTGAAAAAGGTAAATAGAGTCTTTGCAATGACTTGCTTATCTTTTTCTTGGAAACGCCAAGAGCGCGAACAGAAAGCCGCCTCCCTTGTCTACACTCAGTTTGCCTTGTATGCGTAGCCGCGCACTCGCGTTCCTAATTACATTTTACGCTTAATTAGATTGAGCTACTAATCAGTGTCTTAATTTCTAACTTACGCAGTAGGTTTGTTTGTTTTCAGTTGATTTATCTGCTCATCTAGTTCTTCTACTCTTTGCTTATTACCTAAAGTTTTGTAACTATCTCGTGCTTTATTGAACCAATTTTTACCTGCTTTTTGGTCCTCTATTGCTATATACAAATTTCCCAAAGCTTCCGCAATCTGTGCTTGCTGTAAGACATCCTTGTTAGCTAGTGCTAATTTGTGTGCATTTAAATAATTAGTCTCAGTTAGCACATTAACTCCTGTTTGCCAGTAGAGATAGCCAAGCTTTCGATAGACGGAAGTTTCTTTAATACCACTACTTATCAAGCCTTCTAGTGTCTCAATAGCCTCTGATTTTAAGTCAGCACCAATATAAAAAAAAGCACTTTGTAAACCTTTTACTTTGTCAGAAGCTTTTTGATTGTTTAGTTGCATCATGCTTGCTTTCACAACTTGTGCTTCTTCTTTGGAGAGAAGGCTAAAACCTCGTGCATTTGGTTTTTCATCTGTTGACAATTTACCGTTGTCTGCTTTAACAATCAGTAAATATTCCACACCTGTTTCTAGTCTTGGTTCTCCTGGATACACCACTTGATTAGTACTCACTTTTGTTTGCCAAAGAACCGAACCAGCTTTTTGTAAACTGACATCATAACTTTTGACACCTAAAACTTGATTCCAACGTAGCTTCGGCTTGTCAGTCAGTAGCAACGTTCGGCGGGGACTGATAATGTAGGGAATATCAGGGTTACTCGGACTGCGAGGATCACCACTTTGAGCGATTGTGCACTGAGCAATGGGTGTTTGACTAACTTCAGTGCTAAATGCTGGTGGTAAAATTGGTTTTACTAGTATCAAAAGCAAGAAGCAAGCAGCAACAAAACAAACGAAAATTTTCGTTTTTGTACTCTTTACTATCCTGTTTTTTGGTAGTGCACTTAACTTCATTATTGAGTCCTTTGGTTTTTAGAAGTGGAAGATAACTGTAATCTTTCCCTCATTTTTTTCCCGGTTCGTTAACTTCATAATTGTTATATTTCCTTGATTTTTTTTGCTGCTTCATCAACCCACTGTTTTTCTTCTATCGTTTTTGATTGGCTAGATATGCACTTTTTCCAAGCTGAAAGTGCTTCTTGCCTATTATTTTGCTTTTCTAAAACTTTACCTAGGAGACAATGCGCTGCAGCGCGATCGCCATTAATATTGATTGCCTTTTGAAGAGAGTTTTTCGCCTCTTGATAACGCCCAAGTTCTAAATATGCCCAACCTAAATTTTTCAACATAGCGTATTTCACTTGATTATCGTCAGCAATTGACAGTCCTTCTCGCAGTAGCATCACTGCTGTTGTATATTGTTTATTGAAAATCTGTAAACGTGCTAAATTGTTGTAAGCTTTATCGTCACGCTTATCCACCGCTTTTTGATACATAGTCCGAGCTTGCTCAAAGTTATTTTTATCTTCATAAAGCAAGCCTAAGTTGTAATCAGCTTCTGATAGTTTTGGGTTTAACAATAGAGCTAATCGATAATATATTTCGGCTACCTCAAAACTTTTCTGACTGTATTTCGTATAACCAAAATTGTTGAGACTCAATGCTAATTCGGGTGTAATTGTCCAGATTTTAATACCTCCACCAAGCAAAACTAAACACCCAGCAAGGAAAAATTTTAACCGATGTTTTTTATAAAATTTAGCCTGTGTTTTTTTCGGTTTTTCAACGAGTTTTTTATCCGATTTCTGTTGAGGATAAAATGTATTTTGTACTAAACGCTTCAGTCCTAAAGTACTGACTACAAACCCTGTTTCTGGTGGTAAGGTTTCTGGTGGTAAGGTTTGTGATCCATCTTCAGATAGTGGAAACTCGTGTTGATTGCCTTGAAGATAATCTAAGATTTCCTGGCAATTTTGAGGTCGCTGTCCAGGAAAAGGAGCTATGAGGCGGTCAATTAAGTTTACTAGTTGTGGCGAAACACTCGTTGCTTGGTCACGCCAAATCAGTTGTCCTGTTTGCGAGTTTGTAGGAAAATCGAGAGGAGATTTTCCTGTGAGCAAACAGACAAAAGTTCGCCCCAAAGCAAAAAAATCTGACTGTGGGACAGCGTGACCTTCAGCTTGTTCTGGAGGTGTAAATCCAGGAGAAACAAGTACAGTTCCAGTTTGTTTGCCTTGTTCTTTTTCTAAATAAGAATTTGTGAGTTCCCTAACAGCACCAAAGTCAATCAGCACCAGTTGCCCATCAGGTCTGAGCATGATGTTAGGTAGTTTTATATCTCGGTGAAGGTATTGATGCTGATGCAGTACCTTAAGTATTTCTACTAATTGAATTAACCATTCGTGAGCTTGTTCTGTGGTGAGTGGTTGATTTTCTCTGGCTTGCAACCACTGTTGCAAATTTGAACCTGGTATTTTTTCCATCACAAGACAGTGGAATGGTTCAGCATTACCATCAGACCAAGTAAAATACCCATCTGACTCTATACGCGGGATACCAGAGTGCTTTAAACGACGTAGTAATTCAGCTTCTCGTTGAAATAGGGCGATCGCCTTTTGTTTAATTGTTGGATTATGAAAGCGCTCTAAGCTCAAAACTTTTAAAACTTTGGAGGTACCGCCATCATCCACTTCAAACACTTTACCAAAACCACCGCCACCAATTAGAGAGACAACTCGGTAGCGTCCTTGAAGTAACATTCCTGGACGAATCATGGTGACTATCATCATGGCTCAGTCTTTGCTCCACAAAACTGAATTATCAATCCCCATACTCCAGGCCCGAGAGCACCGAAACAAGGACTGCATAACGCCCTTATTCACGCCTGGGCGCAGTGGCTTGTCCATCTGCGGTTCAAAAATTTCAAATTCGTTATGACTTTTGAATTTTAGCGCAGGGAGGGTTGACTGAGTTTACAGCTCATTAATTCAAAGAATAAACCATTTTCTTCTACAAGTTGAAATCGACTTATTACAGAAAACTAATCTTTAGCTATCAGTGGAAGGCGGACGGTGAAAATTGAGCCGACTCCAGGTTGGCTCGTGACAAAAATTTCACCACCCATCATCTGGCAAAAGTGACGGCTAATTGCTAATCCCAGTCCAGTACCACCATATTTTCTCGTGGTAGAAGCATCTCCTTGCGTAAAGCGTTGAAACAGCTGCTGCTGTTGATGATCGGACATACCAATGCCTGTGTCTTCAACAGTAAACGTGATCATTGCAGGAGTATGACTTCTTTGAACGTCTAGTATTTCTTTGTTGATTATAAATCTCACCCTACCGTTGGTGGTAAACTTGGCAGCGTTGCTGAGCAGATTGTACAGAACCTGTCGTAGCTTAGTTTGATCCGTGTACATGATGCCAAGTTCCCCATCAAAATTCACTTCTAAAAAATTGCCATTTTTCTCCACCAAAGGCTTGACTGTGAGAACAACGTTATTGATGAGCGGGGCGAGTTCAAATGTCTCTGGGTAGAAACTCATTTTCCCGTCTTCAATTTTTGATAAGTCGAGGAGATCGTTGATTAATATCAGTAAATGCCTACCTGCAGTGTTGATAGATTCAAGATCATCAATAAACTCTTCTGACATTCCAAAATCAACAGCATCATCGCGCAACAGTTGGCTTAAGCCAATAATGGCATTTAACGGGGTACGTAATTCGTGACTAACATTTGCCAGAAACTGACCTTTTGCCTTGTTAGCACCTTCTGCTAATTCTTTTGCTTGCTGCAATTGTTTAGTTCGCTCAGAAACCCCCTCAATCAAACGATTGAGAGATTTCGCCAGTGATCCAATTTCATCTTCTGTACTGATAGGAGCTCGCAAATCAAAGTTAGATTTTTTCGCGACTTGTTCGGCGACTTGAGTGACAAGAATGACTGGTTCGGCGATCGCCCGAGAAGTACGCCATGCTACAATTGCTGCGATCGCCACTGACACCAGCATACTCATTACAGCAATTAATCTCTCGACTTTTTTTGCGATCGTCAGATCTGTTGTAAATTTCTGCTCTCGCTGTTGAGCAATTTGCAAGTTGTCGGTTAAGCGTTTACGTATCTCATCCAGCCGCATGGCTGTTTTACCGCTCATAATTTCCAGCAACTCGTTTCTGACAACAAAAATCTGCTGTTGTTCTGGCTGCTGGTCAAACTGCTGCAAGATTAATTTAATTTGGTTAACGTAAGAGTCTAGGTTACGAGAGTAGTCATTTAATATAGCTCGTAGAGTATCTTCTGGTACTGCTAGTTTTCCAGGCTTGCTATCTATAAATTTTGTAATTTGTTGCTCAACGTTTTTAGCTTCTTCTACACTGCTTAACAATTCCTTTTTTTTGCGAGAACGGCGTTGTCGGTCTCCTATAACAGCTACCAAGTTAGAGCCATGCAATTGTGCATTTACTAAAGCATTCCTATAACTACCCAGCACTTGCGTTTGAAACTGAGCATGCTCTAATTGTTTAGTTTCTATCCCCAAATAAAAATTGGATATGACTAACCCAGTCAACGAGCCTAGAAAACCAATCCCAATTGCCAGAAAGTACCCATAGCCAATTTTCTGATGAATGCGCCAAGAACTGGCTTTGAGTTTCCTTCGAGAGGGAAATTCTATAGTGGGGAGTTCGTCAGTAGAAGGCTCTTGGGCTGACACTTGTGTTATTTCCAAATTGCTGTCAACAGCGGTTGGCTTTTGAGTTTGCATCCCTCAAATCTCCTTACCCTCCCGCAAAAATCACCATATTTTTTCCAAGCTAGAATTTTGTTCAATTTTCTATTAACTCTTCTTACATTATCATCTTCTTTTTAACAGGATTACTGCGTTTTTAACTAAAGAATATACATGGAAGTGTGAAATAAAGGCTAAGTTTTTCCCCCTTACTTATGAAGTTTTTATAAAGCTGCTTTCTTTCAGCTTATAGTGAGTTGCCAAGAAGGCATCTACATCTTTTATCCTTCTAAGTTCAGTTTATTTGCTGCAAACAAAAATCGCCATAATTAGCCAGTTAGCAACGTTTTAGAGTCAAACTGTATAGTTTATTTATACTCAAGGTAAGGTAGAATGTTATCACATATCCTGTGATCAAAAGAGTTGATGATAAAAAACTTTTCTATGTGGTAGAGAGGGAGCAAAGCCCCATCCACCACTGACTAGTACCGTACGGCGGAAATAGAGACTCCATTTTTTCGACCCAAACTTATGGTCAAAATTAGGTTGTCAGATGGGAACAGGACTTACGCGCCCCGTATACTAGCTACTTAGAAATTGTTCATAAAATAGCCCCCTAACGGGGGCTGGGCAAACAAAGAGGGCTAGAAGCTAAACTAATTTCGCCTCCAACTCCTGATTGTATTTATACAATCGCTGCCGACAGGAAATTGTTAGCAGCTTGCTGCAACAATTCTGCTTTGTCGGTGCGCTCCCAAGGTAAGTCTAAATCGTTCCGCCCAAGATGACCGTAAGCCGCGACGTCCTGATAAAAACGTCCGCCTCGTTCTTTGGGCAGGTTGCGTAAATTGAAGGCATGAATAATGCCTGCTGGACGTAGTTCAAAATGCGTTTTGATCAATTCGAGCAAAATTTGATCATCAATTTTACCCGTGCCAAAGGTATCCAACATCACGCTGACTGGTCGCGCTACACCAATGGCGTAACTGAGTTGGACTTCACATTTATCTGCCAAGCCAGCAGCGACAATATTTTTTGCCACATACCGAGAAGCGTAAGCTGCAGAACGGTCTACCTTGGTGGGGTCTTTTCCAGAAAAAGCTCCACCACCATGTCGCGAGTAACCACCGTAGGTATCAACAATGATTTTACGTCCAGTTAGACCAGAATCTCCCTGAGGACCACCGACGACAAACTTGCCTGTGGGGTTAACCAAAAAGCGAGTTTGCTCATCTGGCTTAACATCAATGTCTCCAAATACAGGTTCAACCACTGCTGACCACAGATCTTCTTTAATCTTGGCTTGCACTCCTGCTTCATCGGTGATGTCACCAATGGTAGCTGTATGCTGGGTGGAAACCAGAATGGTATCAATTCCTACAGGGCGTCCGTCTTCATATGCAATAGTGACTTGCGTTTTACCATCAGGACGCAGGTATGGCAAATCACCTGTTTTACGGACTGCAGCCAGTCGGCGAGCAATGCGGTGAGCAAGGCTAATGGGTAAGGGCATCAGTTCTGGTGTTTCGTTACAAGCGAAGCCAAACATGAGACCTTGGTCACCTGCACCAACAGAGTCGAATAGTTCTTCACTATTCTTCTCACGGCTTTCTTGAGCAGTGTTTACACCTTGAGCAATATCAGGTGATTGTTCATCCAATGCGACAATCACTGAGCAACTGTTGTTACAAAACCCGTTTTCCGCGTTGGTATAACCTATCTCAGCAATTTTTTTGCGAGCTAGATTCACATAATTCACATTCGCTTTAGTCGTAATTTCGCCAGTGATAAGTACCAACCCAGTGTTAACGACAACTTCAGCAGCCACACGACTACTGGGGTCTTGTGAGAGTAAGGTGTCTAGAATGGTATCAGAAATCTGATCGCAGATTTTATCTGGATGCCCCTCAGTCACTGACTCAGAGGTAAATAGATAACGATGAGACAAGTGTAGTTCCTCCATAGAACATTTTTCTGATTGACTAAACGCAGGCGTTTAGTTCAGCCACTTTAATCTGCAATCATAACAAGATTTTTACAATCAAAGTTCGTAAGTTATGTTACTTTATCTAAAATATGACCTAAGACTGATTATTTTAAAGATAAATAAAAGTTACTCTACTTGGTTATCGTTGTTTTCTGAAGAACAAACAGGGAACGCAATAATACTAAGCAAATCATAAAAGAATGGGGGGACACCCGTGAGCACCCCCAACACCACAAGACACAAAAACATCTACTTTAACTAAACTTTAGCAGCCAGTTTTGCTTGCTTAGATGTTAACCGCTCGTAAGCAGCACGCATTTTTAAACCTGTCAGCACTTGGAATAAACCAGTACCATTGTTGGAACCTGGGTACTCGCGGTGTTGCAGTAACAAGTGAGTCATCTCACCTTTGTAGTTTGTAGATGTGTTGCTCAAATGGGTTTCGATGTAAATGACTTCTTCTAGGTTGTCGAATTGACCATCTACCTCTAACACAGAGACATAACGACCGTAGTAGACATCCGAACCATAGTACAGTTGCATACCAGGATAAGAACAGGTCAGTTTACGTCCGCAGGGAGTCCACTGAATTGATGATCCTTCATCAAAGAGGTAGACTGGGGCAAAGCCTTCTTTCCCTTCCTGCTGGAGCATACGTACCCGCAGAACTTTGCGCTCTTTGTCGTCTTTGATTAAGTTTGTGGGCAATACTTGGAGAACCACATCAGCAAATTCTCTTTGGGGTTCAATGTACTTTGTAAAATCAGGTTTACGGGAATTGATTTGAGCTAAGACATCTTCATAGCGGTGACCACGTTCTGCCATGTCTCGCTGGATTTTCCAGGCAATTTTGACTTCATCGCTGATGTCAAAATAAACACTAAAGTCAATGAGTTCGCGCACCCGCTCATCATATAAGGGATGTAACCCTTCAACAACGATAATGTGATTTGGCTCTATTCTTTCTGGTGGATCGATCGCCCCAGTCTCATGGTTGTAAATCGG
The DNA here is from genome assembly GCF_059505445.1 of Brasilonema angustatum. NCBI lineage: Bacteria > Bacillati > Cyanobacteriota > Cyanophyceae > Nostocales > Scytonemataceae > Brasilonema > Brasilonema angustatum. The sequence goes on from NZ_JCACKO010000125.1 coordinate 84,503, forward strand.
CTTATCAATTGCTTGACCTTCTTTGAGCGCTTTTATTTGCTCATACATTAGGTCAAAATTGTTTGCTCTTGGGTCAAGTGCAGTTATTCCTGTTTCTTTACGCTGCTTACGGTCTAATAAGTGATAGTCATCTAAGCAAATGACCGTCATGAAGTCTTCACCGAATAAATCTATCAGGCGACGCAAAAAAGTAGACTTACCGCATCCGGAGTCTCCGGCTACCCCAATTAATACTACGCGTTCCGGCTTAGTCATAAATCTCCTCTTGATACTAAAGATGAGTCAATCAATTATTTTTCTGACAGTTTTTTCTAGCCAGGAGTTTACCCCAATGGCTTCAGAATGCGTTTTCGCCCCCAGCTGTGCCAGAACAGACAAGATAGGTATACAATACTGTGTTAGTAGATACCTATCTGAGTAGTCTGAATCTGTTGCTGGTAAGTATTTAATCCTAGTGTTATATTGGATTGTAACAGAAGGAAGTACTGCATACAAGGCTTGCTAGTATTTCCTTTCAAGAAGTTATCTCCCTCTATGGGAGGTGGTGCTTCCAAAAAAAAGATTAAATTGATTCATGATTAACATTCTCCAAAAGACTTATCCTTTACCTTAGAAGGTGAACAGGTGTGTGTGTTTGCCATTCGGTGCGTGTCTTTGGTGAGTGTGCCTGACAAGGCATTGGCTAATGATCCCGGCCTTCCGAAAAGCGCCAGTTTTGTCAACAGAAAATCATGTAAACTAAAGCTGGCGCATTGTGCTGGGAAGGATTTTTAATTAAAGGTTAAGTAGACATCGGAGTGGTAAAACGAATGTATATTAAAGGTGCTGTTGAAGGTGCTGCCAACACAGAATCAGGTAGCCGTGTTTATTTATATGAAGTGGTGGGTTTGCGTCAGAGCGAAGAAACTGATCAAACAAACTACCCGATTCGTAATAGTGGCAGTGTATTCATCAGAGTGCCTTACAACCGCATGAATCAGGAGACACGGCGGATCATTCGCCTAGGTGGCAAAATTGTTAGCATCCAGCCTTTGAATGCTTTAGAGCATCTCAATGGAAATACCTCTACAGCAAAAGCTAACAGTGAAACCGAGACTGCAAGCAGTCAAGCAAATGGTAAAGCCACACCTGTCGCTGAGGAACAGCCCAAAAAAAAGGACAAAAAAGGCAACACCATGACTCAAGCAAAATCCAAAAAAGAATCACATGCTGACGTTCCTGTCAACATTTACCGTCCAAACGCTCCATTTATTGGTAAGTGCATATCCAATGATGCGTTAGTAGCAGAAGGCGGAATTGGTATTGTTCAGCACGTTAAGTTCGACATTTCTGGTGGTGATCTGCGCTATATAGAAGGGCAAAGTATCGGTATTATCCCACCTGGAGTGGATAAGAACGGTAAGCCAGAAAAAATCAGACTGTATTCGATCGCCTCAACTCGTCATGGCGATGATATCGATGATAAAACAGTCTCTCTGTGCGTCCGCCAGTTGGAGTACAAGCACCCAGAAAGCGGCGAAACAGTCCATGGTGTTTGCTCTACACACCTGTGTTTCGTCAAACCAGGAGAGGATGTGAAAATCACAGGTCCTGTGGGTAAGGAAATGTTGTTACCCAGCGATCCCGAAGCCAAAATTATTATGATGGGAACAGGAACCGGTATCGCCCCATTCCGTGCCTACCTGTGGCGCATGTTCAAGGACGAAGAAAAAGCAGCTAACCCAGAATACGAGTTCAAGGGATTTGCGTGGTTGATATTTGGTGTACCTACAACTCCTAACATCCTCTACAAGGAAGAACTGGAAGAATTACAACAAAAGTATCCTGATAATTTCCGCCTCACTTATGCCATCAGCCGGGAACAAAAAAACCCCGAAGGTGGCAGAATGTATATCCAAGACCGCGTCGCAGAACATGCAGATGAACTTTGGAATTTGATAAAAGATGAGAAAACCCACACATACATTTGTGGTTTGCGCGGTATGGAAGATGGTATTGATGCAGCGCTGACTGCTGCTGCTGAAAAAGATGGTGTGACTTGGAGTAGTTACCAAAAAGACCTCAAAAAAGCTGGTCGCTGGCACGTAGAAACATACTAATTTAGTCACGAGTCATGAGTCATGAGTTATTAGGCTTTTGACAAAAGACTATAAACTAAATAAGAAAAGTAATTAGTAGGGTGGGCATTGCTCACCCTACAATTGTTATTTATATTTGACAAAATAATCTAAAATCTAAGATTGGTGTAAAGCTTGTGGCTGTAAAGCTGGGAATATTGGGATTAGGCACTGTAGGGACGGGTACGGTGCAATTGTTACAAAATAGCGGTTTTCGTCACCCGTTGTTGGAGTTCGTAGAAATTTATCGTGTGGGAGTACGATCGCTCGACAAACCCCGCACAGTCACACTACCACAAACGGTATTAACAACAGACTTAGAATCTATTGTCATCGACCCAGAGGTAGATATTGTTGTTGAGGTAATGGGGGGATTAGAACCAGCGCGATCGCTGATCCTCAAAGCTATTCAAAATGGCAAGCACGTGGTGACTGCTAACAAAGCCGTAATTTCCCGTTTTGGTGATGAAATCTTTAGTGCGGCTAATCAAGCTGGGGTCTACGTTATGCTGGAAGCCGCCGTCGGTGGTGGTATTCCAGTGATTCAACCTTTAAAGCAATCTTTAAGTGTCAACCGAATTCACACCATCACTGGCATTATTAATGGTACGACTAACTACATCCTCTCGCAGATGCAAACCGAAGGCAGCAACTTCAGTGATGTGTTAGCTGATGCCCAGCAATTAGGTTATGCTGAAGCTGACCCAACTGCTGATGTCGATGGCTTAGACGCCGCAGATAAAATCGCCATCCTCGCATCATTAGCCTTTGGTGGACGCATTAGGCTGGAAGAGGTTTACTGTGAGGGAATTCGGCAAGTCAGCAAAACAGATATTGCCTATGCCGAGAAATTAGGATTTGTGATCAAATTGCTTGCTATTGGCAAACGAATTTCCTCCTCTGGTGCCATCTCAATCACAGTTCAGCCGACTTTAGTCCCGAAAGCACACCCCCTAGCCAGCATCAACGGCGTGAATAACGCCATTCTTGTTGAAGGTGAACCCATTGGACAGGTGATGTTTTTTGGTCCTGGTGCCGGTGCAGGACCAACTGCGAGTGCTGTGTCATCGGATATTTTGAACCTAGTAGCAGCACTCCAAACAGGTACATCAGTACCAAATCCGCTACTGACCTGCGGACATCAAGACTACTGCCAAATTGTGCCAATGGCAGAACTGATCACCCGATTTTATACTCGTTTTCTCACCAAAGACCAACCGGGAGTGATTGGCAAATTGGGAACTTGCTTTGGCAATCACGGAGTGAGTTTGGAATCAATTGTCCAAACAGGTTTTCAGGGAGAACTTGCAGAAATTGTTGTTGTCACTCACGATGTTCGAGAAGGTGATTTTCGGCAAGCGTTAGCAGAAATTCGTACTTTTGCAGAACTAGAAAGTATTCCTAGCTTGCTGCGAGTACTCTAAGATTATGGTTATAAGAGTTTTAACGAATCTGTAACCTGAAAACTGTAACCTATTACCTAATAACCTTAATCATGCACCTTGTCGTTTAGTCTTTAAAAGATGACAAATATGCGCCCTCCAGATCCGGAGTCATCTCCAAACAATACCCTTGGTTTTGATGAATTTATTGGTATTCTTGTTGCTTTTGTGACTATCGGGATTATTTTATTTTGGACATTCTCCCGTAAGAATTCTAATTGGAATTTCACTGGGTTGATATCTCCCTCGCTGACTTCTCCAGCTTCTCCAATCATTCCAGCAATCCCTGAACAACCAGCAATTCCATTTATTCTTCCTGGTGTCAAACCAACAGTCACTCCATCTCCAACTGATAAACACACCTTTTTGGACGATCTGTTCCCTCAAGTTTTGAATCCACCTCCAAACGAAGCGTGGTCACTACCAGAAGAGCCATCATCCTCTCCTCCTACCAAGACTACAGAACAATCTCGTGTCATCCCTAGGAGTGAAAAATTACCCACAATTCCCCCACCACTTGCTTTTACAGATGTACCTGCTGAGTTTTGGGGACGGCGTTTCATTGATATTCTCTCTTCTCGTGGAATGATCAAAGGCTTTCCTGATTACTCTTTTAGACCTAACCAGCCTGTAAACCGTGCTGAATTTGCTGCTATTTTGCAACAAGCCTTTAACAAAGCAGATGCTGGAAATTCAATAAGTTTCAAAGATATACCACCAAAATTCTGGGCAATTCCAGCAATTAACCGATCCATTGCGACTGGATTTTTAAAAGGATATCCAGACCAAAGTTTCAAACCAGACCAAAAAATTCCGCGAGTACAAGTTTTAGTTGCTCTTGTCAGTGGGTTGGATCTCAAAATACCTTCTTCCCCTGAAAAAGCTTTAAGTATCTATAAAGATGCCAAAGATGTTCCTAAATACGCCATTGATCAGATAGCAGCGGCTACAGAAAATCGTCTTGTGGTAAATAACCCAGATCCACAAGTTTTAGCTCCAAATCAAGAAGCAACCCGTGCTGAGGTTGCTGCTATGGTTCATCAAGCTTTGGTGCGAACGGGAAGATTGCAACCCATTGAATCTCAAAGCATTGTGAAAACACCTTGAGAAGGTTTGCAATGCAAATGCTCAACCAAAATTAATCAACTACTCATAAACCAAAGCCTGCTTACGCAGGCTTTGGTTTGTCAACTTCAGACAACGTTATGTAGTTTCCTTTGCAGCTACTTAGCTTTCTGAAATTTCCTTGCCAACAACTTGTGATTTGAGAGTTGTAATCTCATCAGTTAACTCTTGCCGAGTTGAGGCTTTAAGTAGATAGCGGTAAATAAACCATGTAGAGTAACCAATACCAATTAATTCAAAGGTTGGTGATACCAAAGGAATGTCGTTCAAGGCATCCAATATCGCCAAAACTATCTTGACCGCGACAATTGCTGCCACAATCAAACCAATGCTAACTAGGGGCTGTTTATATCTATTAAAGAAGCTTCCTAGATATTCAGGCAGTGTCGCTAAAAAGCCAGAAACTTGTTCTCCGTATTTTAGCCATTGATCTTGAGACTGCACGGTTGGCTGGAGTTTCGTTATGCTTCCTGTTTGATTGTTGATATTTGCCATCGTTGCTTCTGGAGACTTAGTTTCCACAATTTCCGGTTCTTGCATTTGGGCTTCCATAATTTTCAGACTTGAGTTACTTTTATCCGGACAGTTACAACCAAAAGGTTGTTGACTAGACAATGCACTGGTACGTTAGCACAACTGACTTTGAGGTACAACGCTCGTTCTAGTTACCTATAACCATAATTGCGCTTCTATGACCACTTCATCAACTACAAGGTAGAAAAGCACTAACAGGGCAGTAGCTATTACCTAATTAGTATGACTTAGAGGTAGCATTCTAAGTCGATTTTTTAATGGACTACACTCTCAAATGTATCGTTATCCCACCCTATGTAAGTTGCTAATCATGGTACTCGTCTAAATACAAATCATGCAAAAATTAGCCCATTTTATATTTAGACAAGTCTAAATGCCGATTTTACCCTATATTTAGCCTATCTTAAGCTCTTATCTTTGAGGAGGACATTTCACCAATATTTATACTTATTGACATTATTACTATCTTACATTTGGAGTTTGGGAAAAATTCTCGAAAGTTGCGTCTTTCTTAGGGTACTACAACGATTTGATAAACATCTTTACCTCCGGAAGCGGTTTAGCTCAGAGTGACATCGGGCGTGTCGTAGCTTTACGGAAGTGTAAATTTTCTCATAGGCTAAGCCGTACCCACCCCAGTTTAGACGAATCATTTCTAAATTAACAGTATGTTTTTATACAATATAAAACCCGAACTGTGCTTATCCCGTTAGGTGCAAGATATAAGATAGAGAAAATGGTAGAGTTAAGGGCTAAACAAAGCACGAAAAATATAAACCTAAGATATGGCTGACCAAAAAGATAAAGCTCAAGAAAAAAACCGCCTTGAACAGCTCCAAGAAGAACAAGGAAACACGGATTCTAAACACTCTGGCGGTGCTGGTGCGTCTGGCGGCAACTCCGGTGCAGGTAAATCTGGCACATCAAAAATTTCTGCCAGTGGTACACCTGATGATCTCGAAAAAGTTGATAAGGAATAAAGTTAACTACTCCGACGAGCCAAGGCTTAACTACATCGACTTTAATTAGTAACTCAACGAAACAATGGTGGATTGAATACCTTTATTATTCAGTTCACCATAGCGATACGCCCACTTGCGTCTGCTTTCCCTTGCGATACGCATAGATTGTGTCCGCCCTTTGGACAATCGCCTGCTTTAGTCTAAACTCCAGCAGTTTATAGTAAAATCCGGATTTCAATATGGCTAAGCATAAAAGTTTTTCACTACTTAAAATAAGTTCTAGATATACAAATCAAGTTATTGTAAATACTATTGGTAATAAGCTCCTCAGTGTATGAAGAAACACTTATCAACTTCTGCCGTTGAAGGCTTTATCTCGTTTCGTGATCATCAAGTGTGGTATCGTATCGTTAAACCGACTCAAGAAGCAGAAGGCAAACTACCTCTGTTGTGTCTTCATGGAGGTCCAGGAGTACCCCACGATTATTTGGAACCATTAGAAGCACTGGCTCACACGGGAAGGCAAGTTATATTCTACGATCAACTAGGATGTGGAAATAGCGATCGCCCTACTGACACAAATTTATATTCCATTGATTTATTTAAAGATGAACTCATAGCCATCCGCAGCACTTTAAACTTAGAGCAAATTCATCTTTTTGGACAATCATGGGGTGGTTGTTTGGCACTGGAACATACCCTTTCTCAAGCAACTGGTTTAGCAAGTCTAATTTTGGCTAATACACCTGCCAACATTCAGCAATTTGTGAGTGAAGCTTATAGCTTGATGAATGATCTACCAGCAGATATCAAAGAGATTATTTCTAAACATGAAATCGCAGGTACAACACAAGACCCACAATATAAACAGGCGATGGAAGTCTTTAACCATTCTTTTCTGTGTCGTTTAAACCCTTGGCCTAGTTGTTTGACTAAAGCCTACAGCAAAGTTGGTACAGAGTTTCGAGGTGCTGGCAAAATTATCGACTGGAATGTTGAAAACCGCTTGAGTGAAATTTTTGTACCGACACTGCTGCTTTCTGGTAGGTATGATGAAGTAACCCCAGCTTGTGTAGAAAAATTAAAGCAAGGTATTTCTAATTCAGAGTGGGTACTATTTGAAAACAGTTCACATATGCCTCACTTGGAAGAAACAGAAAAATTTCTGCAAGTGTTAGACGAATTTATGAGTCGAGTAGAACACAATCGCGGCTGTCCCCGGCTTCCGCAATAAGTAGCTGGACAAAAATAAATAATACTATTTGTCCAAGACTCTTTCTACGTAAACAGTAAACAGCTTAGCGTTTAGATCTCGAAATGAGTCCAAACTCCCGTCCCCAGTACCAAAGTCTAAATGACAACAGTGCAAGATGTCAGCTTTCCACAGGGACGATCAATTATCGCCCCATATAACCTCTTTCTCAGACTGTCCTAATTTAACGGAGTAGACTTAATCCGCAAAACCAACGAAACAAACAGAGAATTTGTGTGCAAGGAGTTTACCAATCCCTATTCTCTTGTTCCCAGAATCAATACTATCGTAAGCTTTATTTCCAATCAGGAATTGTTCCACCATTCAGGTCTTCACCACCGACACCTATACCTGTGTTAGATATTTCGGCATTAGTAATATTGAGGTCATTCATCGATGCCCCATACACATTAGAATCGTGAATCGTAGCACGAGTGAAATTCACTTTATTAAGATTTGCTTTCTTGAAATCAACATTCGTCGCTAAAGATGACGTCATGTTAGCGCCGGCTAAATTAGCACCTGTAAGATCAGCACCTTCAAGATTCGCCTTTGTTAAATTTGCCCCTTGAAGATTAGCATCTCTCAAGTCAGCACCGATTAAATGTGCACCGCTGAGGTTTGCTTTCGATAGATCACACTTCGCACATTCCCCAGTAGCAAGTAGCTTCTTAACATGCTGCGGATTCGCTGCATTCACTGAACTAGCCAAGACTAGGGGAGTCACTAAGGTTAGAAGTGCTATAAGTTTGGCTTTCATAATATTTTCCCCTTTCTGATACAAGTTGCTTCCGTTTTCTCCTCACAGTTATATTATCCCCTATATCTCGGTAATATAACCTAGCTGTGATACACGTCAGCTTTTTTTTGTGATGATAGACAAGTTTTTATAACTGTAAATGATTGGTAATCGATGCACTCTATTTTATCTTCACCCTTCGGGTTCGCAGTCGCCTACGGAGGGAGACCCTCCTGGAGCGCTGCCTTACCAGATGCCTCTGTCGGGAAACCCTCATCAAGCACTGGACTCACTGTTCTACCTTCACTTAATAAAATAATAACACCTGGTTTGAGTCGGAAATTCTGCCATTGGGCATTAACCGATATCTGCTATAAGACGTAAATTGCCGAAAAGGTTGCTTAGAAAAGTAGACCTCTTGCAAAAGTGACATTTTACGAGGTTCTGTTAAGCATTCCCTACAACTGCCACGAAGTCTAGTGTTATGACTCTAGAGGTACTTGCAAAGAAAAGAAACACCCTGACAGTATTGCTTAAAAACGGTACTAATGATTACTAACAAGAGACTATAGATTAACGCTTCGTGTACGCCTGTAGCACGCTAAGAGCCAACGCAAAGCGTGCTGCAGGCGTACGCACAACTTTGGTGTTTGTATGATACTCTCGTTTTTAGATATACTTTTTTAACAACAAGGTCAACTTCTCTTTAGTTGCTACGGGAGCCTTATCTAAGTTTGTCAAAATCGCATACTTTAGGGCTGAATGTGCATCACTTGAGGGTGGGTTTTCGCTCAAACGCCGCACTGCTTCTTGAATCACTTTCTGAGCGTTGAGTGCATTTCGCTGCAAATTCGCAACGACCATGTCCACTGTCACGCTATCGTGATCTGGATGCCAACAATCATAATCAGTCACTAAAGCGAGCGTTGCATAGGCAATCTCTGCTTCCCGTGCTAACTTCGCCTCTGGCAAATTAGTCATTCCAATCACCGTTGCACCCCAACTGCGGTAAAGATTGGATTCCGCCTTTGTTGAAAATGCTGGTCCCTCCATACACACATAAGTACCACCACGATGTACAGTGACATCCGGTAAGTTTTGGGAGGCAATCGCCTCTGCAACAACAGCTGCCAAATTTTTACAAATCGGATCACCAAAAGCGATATGAGCAACAATCCCTTCACCGAAAAACGTTGAAACCCGATTTTTCGTTCTATCAATAAATTGATCGGGAACCACCATATCCAATGGTTTTACTTCTTCTTTCAAAGAACCAACAGCAGAAGCAGAGATGAGATACTCCACACCCAGTTGCTTCATTGCATAAATATTGGCGCGAAATGGCAACTCGGAAGGCAACAGCGTGTGATTGCGACCATGACGCGCTAAAAAAGCAACTCGTGTACCCTCTAAAGTTCCCAGTATCAAAGCATCCGATGGAGAACCAAAAGGTGTCTGGACTTGTACCTCTTCGATATTCTTGAGGGCATCCATTTTGTATAAACCACTGCCACCAATAATTCCAATACGAGTTTCTGCCATTATTTTTAGATTTCCAAAACAAGTGAGGAATCAAGTTACACAACTCAACAGTGAGGAGTTATGACTCATAACTCCTCACTCTTAGCTCATAGCTCTTGACCATTAGAAGTATTCTACTCGTGCATCTAACCCACGTGAACGTAACCACTTAGACAAATCTTCTGCTTGTGAGCGTTCTCTAAATTGTCCAGCATTGACATAGGGACCGAGTCTAGATTCAGCGCGGAAAGCTTCCGGTATATATTGACGCACTTCATTTAAAGTGTCGTTTCTAGAAATCGGGATGAGAACAACATAGCGATTCTCTTTAGGGTTCAATCCTGTAGAGTTGTTCGGGTTGTTGGTCAAACCTAATGCTTGCCAAGTTTGAAAATTGACAGATCCTGTTGTTTCTAAGCGAGAGTTTCGCTGAAATTGAACGACAGCATCTCTGGTTGCAGGACCATAAAAACCAGTGACATCACCTCTAAAAAATCCCAAATTCTGCAAACGCTGTTGTACGATTGTCACTCGCTGACTTCTCTCACCCTGACAGATATCTCCGGTGGCTGTCGAACAACTATAATTTTGTCCATAATTTTGTCCATAATTTTGTCCATAATTTTGCCCATAATTTTGCCCATAATTTTGCCCATTACTTTGCCCATTACTTTGCCCATTACTTTGCCCATTACCTTGTTGTGCTAAAGCTGTGGTTATTGCTCCCAAGGTTTGTGAGTCAGCAATACCGTTGGGTGTGATTCCATGATCTTGCTGAAAACGTGCTACAGCTTCTTGAGTTGTTGGACCAAAATAACCAGTTGGATTCACCCTAAAGTAGCTCAGCTGCTGCAAATCCTGTTGCAATTCTCTCACCTGACGACTCGAATCACCCACATTCAAAGCATTTGGTAAGTTATCTCCACCAACGCCATCTTGGTAATTGCTAACACTGACTGAGGAATTAGAGGAATTATTTGTGTCTTGGTAATTGCTAACACTGACTGAGGAATTAGAGGAATTATTTGTGTCTTGGTAACTGCTAACACTGACTGAGGAATCATTTCTGTTAAAACTGGTGCGTATTGCTTCTTCTGTTCTCGCACCGACAACACCATCAGCACGTATTCCACGTGATTGCTGGAACCTGATGACTGCTTGCTGAGTTTCTAAACCAAAGTTACCTGTTACAGGACCATTAAAGAAACCTAAACGCCCTAAATTTTGTTGCAATCTAGTAACTGCTTGACCACTGCTACCTGGTCGCAAATCAGTGCTAACACTCCCAGCAGATCTTTGATTAGATCTTCGACTTTGACATTGAGATTGCAATAGTTGTTCAGTTCTTGCACCGACATATCCAACAGTTGGTAGTCCATTGGCTCGCTGGAACCGAATCACAGCATCCTGAGTTAAGGAAGCAAACTTACCTGTCACAGGACCTTTGTAATAGCCTAAATTGCTCAAACACCTTTGGATATTTGAGACTTGAGATCCAGTACTTCCACTTCCTACTTTCTGGAGTGCGATACGCGGAGCGTCAGCCCTTTGGGCTATCGCACGCTCGGCTATACTCAAGACTGCCAAAGTCAGTGTTACAGATAAAAGATGTATCGCTGCACGATTAGACAGTTTCCTCCAATTCAACCCAGCAAAAAGATTAAGAGAAACCCCCACAGCAGTATGCTCATTTCTTGTTGATGCTTCGTTTGCTGATGCAAGCTGAAGATAACCAATTCTTTCCATAGTAGTGATTTCGGTTTGTTATCTTAGATGATTCCCCTGTTGTGAAATTGACTTCAGACAGAGTATTAGTCAGTTTTTTTTATATGCAATTGTAGATACACTGCTGTGACACGTCATTCCTGACAACTTTTTTTGTAATAATTAAAATTTTATTTTTAAGTAAAATTACGGTAGTCTTGCAAAACTTTTGCTGCTTACACCCATTCATAAAGAAAACCTTAAAAAGGCTCTCTACTAAGGTTTCATACAGCAAGCAATCTACCCCCCTGATTGAACTTAATTGCACAAAGTGATTTCTATGAAGAATATACCAGGTTCTCAAGTCAATTGGTTTATCTGGCTCCAAACAAAAGGCATTTATCTTATGTAGCAAATCGATGGAGTAATTTCATCAAGGCTGATTTGGTAGTCAATTATGTTTTGAGTGTGACATTGAGATAGCAAACAGACAATATTCAGATGATACGTATGCATCACTTTTGAAGATTCGGTTGAAACAGTATGGCTAGTTCATGACGGTTACTTTATATTACTTGACATCAGTCATGATCAAATGCTCAGCTAGAATCTGCTTCACTGCATCCCGATGTGCTGATGGAATTCGTAAGCTCCAGAATCCTGTTAAAAAGCGATAGTGTAGTTGTTTGAAGTTAATGGTCACAATGTTGGGTTTCTCTTGGTTCCACCTGTAAGATCCCAGCTTCTCCCACTTCACCACTGAAAGCCCATAGCAGATGCCGTTTTCTCGAAACTCCAGTCTACTCAATCCCATTAAGAGGAAATAGATGGCTAACGACCAAAGGAAAACCGGTTGCGCTATAACTTCTAGCAGTTCAGTGTCATTCCCAAGCCCTGTTGAGATTTTATTAATCGCTGACCAAGTGTTGAAGACTGCGAACAGTGCTTCCAATACACCAACCCAAAGCATTAATTTGCTTCGTGAAAACTCTCCTGCATCAAGTAGTAAAGCACCAGCCTTTTTCTTTCGCCAGTTCCAGCTTAGGAGCCATAAGACCACAAAAGCTGCAAATAGAAAATTAAAGCTTATCGATCCATATTTGCCTAGGAATCCATGTTTGCCTAGGAAATGAAGCCCGAAGCTCACGAAGAAAGCAAGCAGTATGAACAAAGCAGTTCGACCCAAACGCCTTTGAGCGGCTTGACGCCCGATTGTGCGGTAGGAAATTGCGTATGCAATTGCCATAGCGGGCAGAATGACAATCAATAATAATATTAACTCTGTAAAAAAGGACCCAAGCATCATCATCTCCTTGTATCTACATAACCTATTTGTAGAATGCGTTAAGTTCTAATCTAGATATAGGAGCCAATTCTGTTAGGATATGCAGTCTCTATCCTGCTTGCTCGCTATGTGAGGTTCTTGCCAAAAACCCAGAATTGAACTTGAACAATTGCTTGAGGACTGGAATAACTATTCTCGGTTGAAACAGTGTCCCAGGTGGTTTAAGCATGTGCATCACTTCCAGCAGTGCTAAGCGTACATCAGGATGATTTGTCGTCAACTGCACAACTCTATCCATGTATCGGTGCATGAGTTGGGTAAGCAGACTAGGTGGTTTACCCTCGGTTCTTCGATAACGATAGTCCTCACTTGTTGCTAATAGCCAAGGTACAGCATTGATTTTGGCTAGTTTTTTCTGGAAGCGCCTTGCTAGACCTGTAAAATCGCCGTTAGGTTGGTATTGCCGTTGCTGATACAGACACTCATCCAAAGTCGAAGCACCTAAAACCGCAATTGTCATCCCTTGTCCATAGACCGGATTAAAAGCACAGGCTGCATCACCTAAAACCAAGAACCCTTCGAGATAACGGGGTAGTCGTTCGTAGTGACGCCAACGATTTCCAGTGCCACGATAACTGTAGATTTGAGAGAGTGGTTCTGCATTTTTGATTGCGTTATAAATTGAAGAGCAAGGCATACTACGAACAAATTCTAGTAAGCCAGCTTCATCAGTAGGTGGATAATCGCGATCGCCCCCATAAACCGTTAGTATCCAACGATTTTCTTCCAATAGCATAAATGCAGCAGCGCGTGTGCGTGTTGGGGGTGCTGCTTGCAATAAAACTACTTTCCAATCACTCTGAAAATCAGTGGGTAGTCGGTAAAGGCGACTGGTGTAACCTAAAAAGGCATTGAGTACGGTTTCCTGTGGGGGTTGATAACCCAAAGCTTTCAGCCATTGAGGACCTTTGGAAGCGCGTCCACTTGCATCAACGACCAAATCGGCGTGCAACTGCTCTTCTTCAGAGGTTCCTGAACGAAGGGATACACCAGTTACACAAGTTCCATCAGTATTTGACAGAAGTCCCGTAACATCACACCCTTCCAGAAAGCGGACGTTGTTGATGGTAGCTAGGCGGCGACGAATTATCCAATCTAGTAAATCGCGACTGAATCCCAACATAGGAACGTCGGAGGGAAAGCGAACTCCCCATCCAGCAGGGGTAAGCCACATGATATCTGCTGTCACGTCTATCAGATGAGCACCAGCAGCAATCATTTCGTCACAAAGTCCAGGGAAAAATCGTTCAAGTATGAGCTGACCTTGCTGCAATAGTACATGAACGTGACGAGACTGAGGAATTCCCTTGCGCGAAATAGCGCCTAAAGGAAATTGGTCTCGTTCTATAAGCGTGACTTGCTCAAAGCGATCGCTCAAAATGCGAGCGACTACCAGCCCAGCCATACTACCACCGATGACAATTGCATGATTGTTTGTCATTTTCGTTCTCATTACTCACGACTCCCCAGAAATTTGACAAAATACAGTCCTCTTACGTGGTCCATCTAACTCAAAAAATAAAACAGATTGATAAGTTCCCAAAGCTAATTTTCCATTTACAATCGGAATCACTTCACTCGTACTTAAAGTCATTGCCATTAAGTGAGAATGGGCATTCATTGGTTCATCTGGAGGAATATTTTCTCTTAAGTGTAGGTCGTTATGTAAGTATCGGTCTGATTCTGGTGCTAGTTTTTCCAAATAAACTTTGACATCTTTTAACAATCTTTCTTCATATTCATTAATAGCCAATGCCGTCGTTGTGTGGCGTGAAAATACCAAAGCTTGACCATTCTTAATTGAGGTTGATTCTATCAAATCTTGAATCTGTGACGTAATATTATGTATATTTATTCCTTGTTTTGTTTCGATTTCTATAAAATGATTAACAATTGGCATACAGTTAATTGTGTGTTTTTAATTTTGTAAGTTATTAAGATGAAAATTTTCCACAAAATACAAGTCTTGTGGATAGAGTTTATTTTTTAACCAATGATTCCTTGATGGTATAAGCCCCCGAACCCGTCCGTGGAATCAATTGTTTAATCCGTCTTGAAAAGCTTTGATTGGAGGAAACCTCCGCTCAAACTTTTCGCAAAATCAAAAATTCCCAAGAAAGCGCATCCGTCCGTGGGGTCAATCTAAAATCTAAAATCTAAAATCTAAAATCTAAAATTGTTTGACTGATTTCTAGTTTAAAGGTAGTGTGTCGCACTGCGTTAATGCACCTTACATATTTTTTGCAAACCCCTCACCAAGCGTTCAATTCCTTCTTTTGCTGTCTGTTTTTGTAGCGCACCGTAGGCGACGCGGAGATAGCATCCATCATCCATCCCAAAGGTTGTACCAGGAATCACTGCAACTTGATGTTCGCGGATGAGTCGTTCAACCAGCTTAAAGCTATCCAATTGAGTATGAACTTTTAGAAAAAAATAGAAAGCACCATCAGCAGGAGTAATGGTACACAAGTCTTGTAAGCTGTTGAGCGAATCAAGTACGACTTGTCTTACTTGGGCGATCGCCGCAATATGATTCTTCAAATAGTCGTCTTTGGCTTGCAACGCCCCCAAAGCTGCATACTGGGAAATCACAGGCGGACAAATCAGAATCGTGTCTTGAACTTTTTTGACGGGGACAAGCAGGTGTTTAGGGATAACCATGTAACCAATACGCCAGCTTGCAAAACCATAAGCCTTGGAAAGACTATAGAGAGAAATGGTATAGTCGCTACTTAGCGCAAATGCACCAGGAGAAATATGTTTCACTTTGTTGTAAGTAAAGTATTCATAGGCTTCATCGCTGATGTGGTAGATATTGCGATCGCAACAAATTTGATTCACTTGCTGCAACGCTTGTTCTGAATACACAGCCCCTGTGGGATTATTAGGGGAAATCGTCACCACTGCTCGTGTTTTTGGAGTGATAGCAGAGGCGATCGCCTCTGGACGCAGTTGGTAATTTTCATCACATTTGACGAGTACCGGACGACAACCCGCCATAGTAATCGCCATTTCATGGTTGAAGTAGTAAGGTGTATTGAGAATAACTTCATCTCCCACCGAAGTGATAGCAAGAACAGCATTCATAAACGCCATATTGCTACCTGCGGTCACAACGATGCAGTTTTCCTCATTGATTTCAATACCATTAAAGTCTTGTAGTTTTGCTGCAAGTGCAGTTTGTAATGGAGAAATTCCCTCAACCGCTTTGTATAAATGATTAGTTGGTTCAGCTAGGAATTTGGGCAAAAGTTCTATGGCTTCGGGTGGTGGACTATAGGAAACAACACCCTGTCCCAAAGAGATAGTACCAGGACAGCTTTTAATCAGTTCCGCGACAACTGGAATAATAGGCGACTGCACCGCCTGCATCCGAGAGACAAGAGATTCCATACAATATTACATTTAAGATAAGTTCAATTTTCTCTTAAAAGTTAATTTTATATGCGAGTCCGATTTGAGTTGTGAAATCAAGGATTGGATTTGGATCAGGATAATGAGGAAGCATCTGCCTCATCTCCTACCTTTATTCACGAACGCGAGTGCGTGCCCGTAGAACTTACTATTTAGAATGACGCTAAATAAAACTGGGGGGATACTTCTCAACGGAAGTATCCCCCCTTATCTGATTTGCTAAGTTTACTTACTTGTTAATTACTTTTTGGGTGAGATAAGCATCATCATGTTCCGCCCTTCTTTTTTGGGCATTTGCTGAACTTCGCCTAATGCTTCTAAATCTGTTGCCATTCGCTTGAGCAATTGTTCTGCCATGTCGCTGTGTTGAATTTCGCGACCTCTGAACATCACAGTTGCTTTGACTTTATCCCCGTCTTTGAGAAAACGCTCTGCTTGCTTAACTCGTACATTGTAGTCGTGTTCTTCAATCTTGTAACGCATCTTCACTTCTTTGACGTCAGCAGTGTGCTGCTTTTTCCGGGCTTCCCGGGCCTTCTTCTCTTGCTCAAACTTGTATTTCCCATAGTCCATAATCCGACAAACCGGAGGCTCTGCCTTATCACTCAGCAGCACTAGGTCAAGTTCTTTTTCCTCTGCTAGTTGTAGTGCTTCTTGTGGGGTCAGGATTCCTAACTGAGAACCATCAGTATCAATAACCCGAATTTTCGGGAAGCGAATTCGTTCGTTAATTTGGGGCAGGTCGCGATTTCTTTTTCTTTCAATCACTGACATGATGTGGGAGCTGTTTGTTAAGAAAGTGGCTTAGTTGTTTGTTGTATGCCTCAGAAGTGAAATACTAAAATCACTGAGGACTAGAAAATGAACCTATAGTTCTAGGGTAGCTAATCCCTAGAGCAGTTTCATTGTCTTCGTTGTATCTGCCATTCTACTAATTTTGAAAGGATTTCTGTCCAATCGTTAATCTAAGTTACAGAATAGTAGCAATTTTTAATGATTGTAACACTTTCTATGAAACCATTGACTTTTTTGCACTTAAATGTTGAAAAAAAGGGTTTGATTACGATACAGTATTTATCTGTTTACCTTATCCTTCTTGAGCGATATTTAATACCCTCCCACCATTCTGAGTAGAATCCACCTAGTACTCGACCAACCCAAAATTGCCGGGTTAAGGCAAGCAGGGGAGGCAGGGGAAGCAGAGGAAGCAGGGGGAGAAAGAGATTTTTCTTGCTGCTATTAACCAAGCATTGTTACCTTGGCAGACTACTAGTGCTTGACTAAAGAAACTTTGCTGGGTGAAAAATTTTTGTAATGCTTACTCTTAAAGAGTTTTACAAAAAATATACCTAGCAAAGTTGACTTGCCAGACTACTAGCGTAGCGAATCCCAAGGGTATGGCTAAGTAGGTCGGCGTAAATAATTCTTGTTGGAATAAAGCAGGGAGTAGGGAGTAGGGAGAGAAAGAGTTTGAGCCTTATTTACTTTTCTTTACACAGTTTGATTTTTTTGCACCGACTTACTTACACGTAAAGTAGCTACCAGGTAATCAGAGAAAAAGTTGAGATGATTCTTTAAACGCAGAGGTTCGTACAGGAAAGTCCAGAGGAACACAGAAAAATTTTTGCGAACCTCTGCGTTAAACCTCCGCGTCCCTGTGCGTTTCTACTCTTATTAGAACTTACGCACACTCTACGGATTCTTGGCGCTCTAGGCGACTGCGGAGCGCGTTAGCTCCGCAGTCGCCTAGGTCGGGAAACCCACCTGCAGCGCTGGATTCACCGCAACGCACTGGCTCCCCTACCAAGAGCGCTGGTCTCACCGTAAGGCGTGGCGGAGCGCCATAGGGTGAACCCCGTAGGGGCGGCTTCCGTCACGTTCAAAGTAGCGTCTGTGCAGGAGTTTGGGGGACTGGCGTTCGCCCTTCGGGTATGCGCTTTGCGCATACCCGAAGGGCGGTTCGATAAATTAAGCTTTGGGGCGATTTTTGCCTAAGTCCTGTCTTATCTCTCTTTCCACCGCGAGACTGACAGCAATAAACAACACCGTCAACCGTAATTTGGTGACCTAGAGGCGATCGCACTAACAACACCCATAAAATCCCTCCGGCAATTAACCCCAATAAAATCCCAGCATGGGCAAGACTCTGTAGTAAAATAATTGGTAACGGAGCAGATTTGGCAATTAATGGCGAATAAGGGCTAGGCGCACCTGGTGTCATCAACGGATAATGAAAAGTTTTTCTGTACGATAAATTGGAGAAAAGCGTGGATACTATCGTGCACTGGCAGCAACGGGTTGGCAATCAAAGAGACTGGGTTTGGAGAGGCTGGCAAACTCGCTACACATACATTCGTCCTGCTCAAAACAATCACAAGACAACTCCCTTGATTCTGCTACACGGATTCGGTGCATCTATCGGTCATTGGCGACAGAATTTAGAGGTACTAGGCGAACACCATACTGTTTACGCCCTTGATATGTTGGGTTGGGGCGCTTCTGAAAAAGCTCCCATAAATTACAGCGTACATCTTTGGGCAGAACAGATTTACGATTTTTGGAAAGCATTTATCTGTCAACCAGTTGTACTAGTAGGTAACTCTCTTGGTTCACTTGTTTGCCTGGCAGTCGCTGCTGCTCATCCTGAGATGGTGCAAGGTGTCGTAATGATGAGTTTGCCTGATCCGTCATTGGAGCAAGAGGCGATTCCTCCCATTTTACGACCTATTGTCATGGGAATCAAAAATCTTGTTGCTTCGCCACTGTTGCTTAAGCCTTTGTTCCAGGTTTTGCGCCGACCAAACATAGTACGTCGCTGGGCTAGTATTGCCTATGCTAACCCAGAGGCGATCACCGATGAACTGGTAGAAATTTTGGTTGGTCCTTCTCAGGATCGAGGTTCTGCCCGTGCCTTCACCGCCTTGTTGAAAGCAACCATTGGGATTAACTTTAGTCCTAGTGTTAAGACAGTACTGCCAACCTTACAAATTCCCATGCTTCTGATTTGGGGACAAAAAGACCGATTTATTCCCCCTGCGCTTGCGACTCAATTTGCTAATTTCAATGAAAAATTGGAACTGCTTAACTTAGAAAATGTGGGACATTGTCCTCACGATGAATGCCCAGATGTGGTGAACCGGGCCATTTTAGATTGGATGAAATCAGTGAACACTCAACAGTAAACAGTTATCAAATCAAGATTTCACTCCAAAGGATGCGATCACACAAGTGAAACATACCACATGCGCGAAGTCAGCGACTGGAGACTCCCAACGGCTATATTGGCGCTTTCAAAATGTGATAAAAAACCGTGGTTTGGAAGGTCAAACCACGGTTTTTTTAGCTGAGTTTCGCTCAAGGGTTCCAAATACCCTGCCCTGAAATCAGATTTTTGCAAGAAATCTAATCTACTTAATCACGGCTGTTAAAAGCAAGAATCAATCGCAAGATGAAAACAAACAAATTGATATATGTTAAGTACATTGATAAAGCCGCAGGCAGGTATTGGTCATTGCGGTAGGTGCGTGGCAGGATGTAGAAATCTACAACCGATGCACCCACGAAGAGAAACACACCCAAACCTGAGATGGCAATTTCTAGCCAGTTCGGTGTGTAAACACCAAAGATACTGAAGAGAAATTGCACACCGACTACGGCAACTAAGGCAATTAACCCCAGATTAATCGTTTTCGTCAATGCCATACCGTCTTGCTCAGAAAGATTTGAGCCAATTTGACGAGCAACGATAAAAGTCACACCACAACCAAGAGCTGCGAATCCAACACCTTGAATACCGACACCTTGGGTTCTCAGGGCGACGTAGATTAAACCACTAATTGTGTATCCAGAGAGAAGGCTGTATGTTGCTAATAGAGGTAGTGCAACTTTGTTATTGCCTTTTTCGGCAACATTCTGGGCAACGAAGAACAAAATCAACTCTAGAATGACTGCACCAAAGAAGGTGGGCAAGAACAATTCAGGATTAGTACGGATGACACTCAATCCACCGTATGCCCCTAATGCTGTTAGCACTAGTCCGCCGCCTACAAAAGGAAGAGCGTTGGCTATGACATTGGGACCCACCAGGGCTTGAGTTTGAGCCTGACGAATTGCGTCACGGAAGTTACTGGTATTGCTCATATTTCACACTTATTTTCTAGTTAGTTGAGCATTTGTGTTTCTTTCCATTTTTACTGATAACCAGAGCTAGTAGCCATAAAGATAATGCTTAGGAGTGAGTCAACGCCCAATATTAGGGGTGTAAGGGTGTGTTAGCGCAGCGTTAAGGAAGTGGACCGTAGGTCGCCGTAGGCTGGGTGTAAGGGTGTAAGAGGATGAAAATATAAGTGCATTTCCCCTATACCCCTATACCCTTACACCCCTTCTTGCAACGCCAGTCGCCACTCTCACAGGAAGCTCAAGAGTGCGTATACAACAAAACGGCAGTTTGCATCCACGAAGGGGAACTTTCACACGGCGCTGGCTTCTCAGTACTCACAACTCAGCACTTTGTTCATTTACGACAACTAAAAATTCGGAGGGCTTTTTCCGTGTAAATACTTATATTTTAAAAAGACGATTAACAATTTCAGTGAAACAACGAATGGTTTCTACAAGAGTTCCTAAGGAAAATAATAACAGCTGTAATGGAGATTTACACTACTTTATTTTTCCCAAAAAAGGACTTCTTAAAAAGGAATTTATATGGCAGCAAATCAGTACTCGATGCAATATGATGGTATAGAAGTTTTACGAGCATACTACCAGAATCCTTCTGTTAAACTTCGTAATGAACTTGTACAAATGCATACTGGCTTAGTGCGGAAGATGGCTCATAAATTCAGTTATCAATGCAACGAGCCTTATGAAGATTTAGAGCAAGTCGGTTATTTAGGTTTAATAAGAGCAATTGAGCGTTTTGATCCGAGCCAAGGATATGCTTTTAGTTCTTTTGCTGTGCCTTACATTCGAGGTGAAATGCTGCACTTTCTACGCGATCGCTGTACTCTCTTAAAAATTCCGCGTCGTTGGCAAGAACTTTATAACGAAGGGCAAAAGGTTCGCAAAGAATTGGCACTGACTTTAGGTCGTCCTCCCAAAGATTTAGAAATTGCAAGCAAACTCAAGGTCTCTCCTCAAGAATGGCAACAGACAAAATTAGCTGCTCAGAACCGTATGCCTTTGAGTTTAGATGCTACTGTTATTCAGTCTATTGATTGTCAAATCACTCTAGGTGAAGCACTTCCTTGTCACCGTTCTGCTAGTTTGCAACAACAAGACGAAGAGCGGCAACAACTTCAAGGGGCAATAAATATGTTGGAAGAAAAGCCCCGCATGGTAGTAGAAATGGTATATTTGAATGAATTTTCTCGCAAAGATGCCGCGAACAAAATTGGTACCAGTCCAATGACAGTTACGCGATATTTGCAAAAGGGAGTTCAAGATTTAGTCTCTATGTTAAAAACCCAAGCAGTGCCAGCAGGGTGATGATGTTTCTTTGAAAAAGTATGGAAGTGCTGACATCAACGAGATTTTAAATCAGCAATTGCTCCTTTTGTCATTGCAGCAATCGCTTTATCTGTGGCTTTGGGCAAATGGTAATATTTACCTCCAGCTGTCTTTGCTAACTCCTTAGCAAATCCAGTAGAAACAAATTTACTTTCTGTATCAATAACTAATAACTGCATTCCCAAAGCACGCATTCTAGCAGCAATTTCTAACAATTCTGCTTTGATATCTGGTTTTTGTCCACTTTCTTGCGGTTCACCCAAAGAACGCGACAAAGGAATATTGCCGCGTCCATCGGTTATCGCTACAATCACAACTTGTCCAATATCTCCGCTCATTTGGGCATTCAAACCGACGCGTACAGCTTGGGTTAAACCATGAGCCAGTGGTGAACCACCACCACAGGGTAATCTTTCCAGACGGTTACGTGCCAAAGCAATAGAACGTGTGGGGGGTAACAATACCTCTGCTTGTTCTCCTCGGAAAGGAATCAAAGCCACTTGGTCACGGTTTTGATATGCTTCTGTCAGGAGTTGCATCAGCGCACCTTTAGCAGACTGCATCCGGTTCAGCGCCATTGAACCTGAGGCATCTACCACAAATACTATTAAAGCACCCGCTTTGCGTACCAAGCGCTTGGCTCGAATATCACTTTCTTCTACAAAGACGCGCCGCCCTTTTGAGGATGAGGATGCATTATCTCTGCTACTCTCATACCGCTGCCGTCGTGCTTTCTGATACGGTGCTGCAGATCTCAGTGTGGCATCTACAGCAATGCGTTGCACTTTCCCTTTGGGCAACATTGGCTTGATGTAACGTCCCCGGTCTTCGGAAAAGATTAAACTACGACTGCCAGACTTACCTCGCCGCTGCGCCATCTGAGCAAAATAAAGCACACTGGGATCAAGAACGACTCCTTCAGGATCAAAGATAAACTCTTCAGGAATACCAGGCGGTTCTTGTTCTGGCTGTTCTTGGTTTTCCTCTTGTTCTTGTTCGGAATTATCTTCGGGTTCCTCCTGATCTTGCGGAGGGGGTGGAGGCGGTGGCGGTGGTTCTTCTTGGGGTGGTGGTGTTTGGACAACAGTCGCCCGTGGGACTATCACAAGTTCCACAGCACGCCGCAAATCCTCAGCATTCACTTGTGTGCGTCCATCCAAAGCCGCTGAGGCTTTAGCAACACGCACGGCGAATAACTCCGCGCGGTGTCCCTGCACGCCTCCACGAATTGCTTCTTCTACTAGGTAGGAAATTTGTTGGTGGGTAATGGAAACGTCTTTTAACCATTCCCGCGCCAGGATGATTTGGGTTTTGAGGTTGTCTAGGTCTTCGCTATACTGTTGGAGAAATTCTTGAGGCGATTGGGAGTAAGCAATAGCTTGCTCGACTGCTTGCACTCTTTGATCTAAACCGAGGACACCATCAGCGCTAAGGGCGATCGCAATTCTATCTAGTAAATGTTCTCGCAATGCTCCTTCTTCTGGGTTGTAAGTCGCGATAAATAAGGGTTTGCACGGATGCTGAAAACTAATGCCTTCCCGTTCAATTTGATTGCGTCCCTCAGATAATACTGTTAAAAGCTGATTGGATATTTGGTCATCTAATAAATTGATTTCATCTATGTAGAGAACGCCTCGGTGTGCTTGGGCGAGTAAACCTGGTTGAAAGATAGTTTCACCCTGTTTAACAGACTGTTCCACATCCACAGAACCCAAGAGTCGATCTTCTGTCACTCCCAAAGGAATTTGTACAAAGGGTGCGGGGATGATTTGGGTTTTTACCTGAGTGCTTCCATCTTCGCTTGTAGCCAGAGTCACAGAGGAATCTGCCAAAAGTTGGTCATCCCATTCTTCTGGACGATTGGGATCGCAATTGCTGATAGAACCAGACACAACTTCAATGGGTGGAAGTAGGCTATGAATAGCACGCGCCATCACAGATTTTGCCGTACCGCGACGACCGGCGATCGCCACTCCTCCCAACCCCGGATCTACCGCAGCAAGCAGCAAGGCTAATTTAATCGCTTCTTGACCGACTACAGCTGTCAGGGGAAAGGCTGTACTAAGAGGGATGATCGTAGGCGCAGGCATAGTTTAAGTCATAGCTAGTCCAGCTTTCTAGGATACCAAATAATAGCGCTGTGCACGTGCTCCAGTTACGCAAAACTGCTCAATTCCCTAGTCTGTCGGCACGTCTGGGCGATGAAGAATCACTCGAAATCCCAAATTGCCCTAGATAGGTGATATCCAAATCCCATTCATGCTGGCTGCGTTTTTGCCAAACTTGGAAGCATTCTTGCACATATATCCTTGCTTGCTGGATTGTCCAACCATTCACCTTCGCCAAATGATCAGTGGCGATACGCCTTTAGGCGTATCGCATCCCATTTCGCCCCTAGTTTCTTCGCTTCGTCTTTTTCTTGGTATGGAACATTTAGATAGGTTCGTGCCATTGTCTTACCGATACTAGTACCTATTTATCTGTCCGCCACCAGTATATTGTCCGGGAATCTGAGTAGAAGATGGAGCAAGATACTGCGGTATTGGAGCCGGCGCTTGCTGTAAGCCTACATTTCCATAATTATTGGACGTTGCAGGCGTATTGTTAATCACACTACCTTGATTGAGGGTGTAGTTGGGAGCATTGAGTGTATTGGAGGACGGGGGTACTGCTAATGTTGGTTGTGTTACATTAGACAATGGTTGAGCAGTATTTATGTTATTCAACTTATTGTTGATAACTTGGTTAAGAAGAATAGCTCTGCTATTAGGAACTGCACTTGGAGTTTGCGGTATGCCTACAGGTGCTAATTGAGGTTGAGGATAAGCTGTTCCAGGAATGGAAGTTTGCAGTTGGTTTGCAGTTCCTGGTTGTATATAACTTGTTCCACCAGATAAGTTTTGTGGTTGCAGATTATTTAAACTTGGTTGAGGATAAGCTGTTCCAGGAGTAGTTCCTGGTTGTATGTAATTGGTTCCAGAAATTGCTCCCGGCTGCGTAGAACCTGTTCCTATGTTCAGAGGATTGATTGTGTTTGTATTAAAGTTAGTGCTTGGAACAACAGTCTGACTGCTTCTGTTTTCGGTGGATAGTAAAGATGATGACTCAAAAGGATTTGTCTTAGTTGAGGTGGTACGATTTGAGTTTGTATATTCGTCCCTCTTTACCTGGTTAAGCGCTGTTTGCAAAGCACTTTGTGAGACGCCGTTTTGATTAGAAGTGGTTTGAGTAGCTAATCCCGTTCCCAAACCAGGAGCCAAGGCATTCACTCCTAGTGAATTACTACCATTTGGAAGATTTTTAAATTGTAATAAATTCTGTGCTTGTGCTAGAAAGGGATTTTCCAATTCTAGAACGGGTGTAGAATCACCGTCCTTGACATTAAGCTTTAATTTACTATCACTTGTAGAGGTCTGGGTGTTGCTATTTAAAGCTTCTAATAAACTTTTGCTGTTTTTTGCTTGAGTATTTTGTTTGGAGGCGAGATTTTTTGCTGGATACGGAACTGGTGGTAAATTATTAATGTCCGGTGTTATTGCGCTGTCTTCCTTTGAAACAGAGGAGTTGACAGGCTTGTTATCCGCAACTTGATTTTTTTGCCATTGAGTCAAAAAGTCGGGGTTTGTCCAGTATTCTTTGATGCCCAGCCCTACGACAGATAAAAAAATTGCTGTTCCCCAAAAACTAGGTCGTGCTAAATACCATAACCTAGCTTTGAGATAGCGTAAGTAGGCGGGAGGATAGTGGTGGCGTGACATGGGCAATAGAGTGTAAGTTTACAAAGAAAGTAGCAAAAGAAAAAAGGTTTAGACCAGCGGTTTACTAATGGAGTTTTTTTGATCCTACCTACTTGACAATTGTAATTTATTAACCGCAGGTGTGATTTTTGTCAAAAAACTATTTTTGTGCAACTCGCCTCAATAACAAGAAACCTACACCAAATCCCAGAAAGTTACACATCCAAGCAGCTACCAAGGGAGAAAGAATACCAGCTTCTCCTAAAGCACCAGTAATAAACCAAAGCAAATAATAACTAAAAATAACTATGACACTGATGCCAAAACTTGTCCCTTTTCCAGTACGCTGAGGTACGGTTCCCATTGCTGCACCGACCAAACCAAAAACGACACAGACAAATGGTAAGGAAATTTTTTGTTGAATCCTAACTTGGAGTTTGCGAATTTTTTGTTCATCACCACCGAGACGTTCAACCTCAAGTTGTTCGAGTGCTTGACCAATGTTCATCTCGCCATAGTCTCGGCTTTTCTGTGCCAAATCAAGAGCAGTCCGAGGCAATTTTATTTGTTGGTGT
Source organism: Brasilonema angustatum (assembly GCF_059505445.1). Lineage (NCBI taxonomy): Bacteria > Bacillati > Cyanobacteriota > Cyanophyceae > Nostocales > Scytonemataceae > Brasilonema > Brasilonema angustatum. The sequence continues at coordinate 110,478 of NZ_JCACKO010000125.1, forward strand.
TCAAATCTGAGAATATTACGATAAGAGCGGTCAGGGGCAACCAAATAGATGGTACCGTTGTGAAAATCCCAGACATTTTGAGATGGATTCCACTCGCCTGATTCTGATACAATTATTTGACTCAAACCTTGTGTAGAACGGTCAATAATTGTCAAGCCTTTCATCTCCTTACCGTCAAATTCATCAGCGTAAAACAAGCGTGTTAAGATTTTTCTATTACCGCTACCATCCTCTTTTTTCACCTTCTGGTATTCGGGATAAAAAATATTTTGCCGCTTAACAAGAGTTGGTGTTTCGGACTTGAGAGCCGCATTCAATATTTGAGTTGCTCGGTATTTGGATGCTGGTGCAAGGTGTTCGTTAAACAAAAATGTCATTCCTGTAACGATCAGACTCAACATTACAGCAGTGAGTACCATGCGATACACACTAACTCCGCAGCCGCGTAAAGCTACAAGTTCGCTATCGCTGGAAAGACGACTGTAAGTCATCAAAGTAGCCAGGAGCGTGGACATGGGGAAAGCTAAAACGATAAACTCTGGCATCGTTAACATAAAAACTTGAACGGCGATGCTTATCGGTAGTCCAGATTCCACGATTTTCCGTATTAGCTCGAACATAGAATCTATTGTTACGCCGATTGAAGCGAAAGCCCCAACACCAAACAAAAATGTCGGCAGCAATTCCCTCGCTAGGTAGCGATCCATTATAGAAAAAGGTAGCAGCGAGTTGATGGTGTAGAAAGACTTAAATTTAGGCATTAGTTATTAGTTATTAGTTATTAGTCGTTAGTCATTAGTCATTAGTCATTAGTACTAGGTTTTTTATTACGAGTAACAAAAAATCTGGTATGCATCATAGCTATGCAAACTCAAGTAAGAAATCCTGGTTTAGGGTAGCAACAATTTCAGCCACAAGAAGATTTAAGCATCAAAAATGTAGCAGTTATCAAAATAAATCGTAAACAAAATAAAGCCAGATTACGAAAATTTAATTAAAAACAGTAAATATAAAAGATTTTTTATTTACGCCTGGAAGTTATCACCCAGATAGTATTGCCGCACCAGGGGGTTATTGTAGAGTTCTTTGGAGGTGCCTGAGGCAAGGATTTGCCCTTCACGCATAATATATCCGCGATCTGTGATGGCTAGAGTTTCGCGGACGTTATGATCGGTGATTAAAATGCCCATATCGCGATCGCGCAGTTGCGCCACAATTTGCTGAATTTCTGAGACTGCTATGGGATCAACTCCCGCAAATGGTTCATCCAAAAATAAAAATATTGGTCCTTCTCTACCAGCAGCCAAAGCTCTTGCCAATTCTGTCCGGCGTCTTTCACCTCCAGAAAGTTGAATTCCTTTGTTGTTGGCTACTTTTTCTAAACGAAACTCCCGCAACAAGGTGTCCACTCGCCTTGCCCATTCCCAGCTTGGCACATTCGTTTGCTCTAGCACCAAAAGAATGTTATCTCGCACGCTAAGCTGGCGAAAAACACTTGCTTCTTGTGCCAAATAACCAATGCCAAGTCGTGCCCTTCTGTGCATTGGTAGTGGAGTCATATCTATATTGTCTAACCAGACTTTTCCCTTGTCTGGTTTTTCTAAACCTGTGGCTATGTAAAAAGTCGTCGTTTTACCAGCGCCATTGGGACCAAGTAACCCAACGATTTCGCCTTGGGCGACTGAAAGGTTGACGCGATTGACTATGACTCGCTTGCCATAAGTTTTATGAATGTTTTCTAAGACAATTTTCACTCTCTGCCGTCCTTTATGAGTTATCTGTGCTAATTAGATTTCTTCACAGGTGGTGTTGCAGGAGCTTGGTTGTTAACTGGAGTGTCGTTGACCATGTAGATAGATTCTACCTGACTACCTTGCTTAGGTGTAGCAACAAATCGCGCTTCATCAATCAGATACGTTACTGAGTCAGCCTTTATACTATTGCTTCCCTGTTGCAAAACATAGACATTGCCACTGAGAATAATCTGACGTTCGCGGGTAAAGTATTGTGCTTGGGCAGCAGTTGCTTGAATACCTCGTGCAGGATAAGACAGTTCTACCTCACCGCGAATCGTTGCCACTTGTGTCTTAGAGTTATATTCTTGTACCTTTCCACGGATGTAAAGAGGACGATTTTGCTGAGCTTTTGGAGTTTGTGCAGTAGCTTTTTGCAGTTGGCTAGGAAACGTGATTGCGCCCAGAAGTACAACTGGTACTATTAAAGCTAGTGCCAAACGACGTATATGAAACTGAGGCAATTGATAGTGGGGCATGGTAATTAATCACTCATTTGTTTGGTTTTCTTTGCTAATTTGCGACGAACTAAGGCTAAGTAAAACCGAAATTCTTCATTCTGACTGCGATGCTGCAATTCACACCATTGCATCCAAATTTTTTTCCTCTTCACTCAGGCGAAATGTAACTGTCTCAGTAAGTTTAGCCATTGCTTTATACTGGATAATGCAGTACAATTATCGCATAAATGCTCGCTTGACTTTATGGCAGCTAGGCGCAAAAAAAATGTAATGACCCGTGCTTATCGAGTGTTCCTCGACGACTTAAATCAAGGCAAGTCAGAGGAACTCAAGCGTTTTTTGCGCCTGTGCCATGATGTCATGCAATACTTTATGGATTTGCATTGGCAACGTCAAGACTTTTCGGCAAGGCTGGGTGATCTGCCAACAATTCACTGTGCTGTTAAGCGGTTTGGTATCACAACTCGTTTGTCCCAAGCGTTGTGCAAACAGGCAAAAGAGTTCGTTGCAAGTACACGTAAGAAGTTTAAAAAACGCAAGCCCAGATTGCGTCGCCATGTTGTTACACTGTTCTATCATTTCGTCACAATCGAACCATTTAATGGTAAAGGGTTTGATTGGTGTATTAAATTTATTGGGTCTGGTGCTCCGAAGATGATTTGCCCCATTTTCTCCACCAAGCCTATGAATCAAAAGCTTGCGGACGGGTGGATTAGGAGCAAAACAATTCGTTTGGGATTGCGCAATTACAGAGTGTTTATTGACTTGTTGGTTGAGAAACAACGTCCGCAACCCAAAGCCGAAGGAAAGGTTGTAGGAATGGATTCCAACTACAAAAACGGATTGGTGTTTTCGGATGGACAGAACGTTGCAACCGAACTGCATCAAGTGATTCAGGGCTTTGCTCCTCACCAGAAACATACCCGCGTCGAAATGAAATCGATGATGGGTTGGGCGATCAAGCAAATTGATTTCTCTCAAATTAAGATGCTGGTCATCGAAGATTTGAAGAAAGTTAAGCACGGTAAACGGGGAACGTTTTCCCGCGTGTTTAATCGGCGGCTGTCTCATTGGCTTTATGCCTATACCGCGAGTTTGTTGGTCAGACGTTGTCAGGAGTTGGGGATTGAGGTAGAACGCAAAGACCCGTGGAAAACCTCCCAACGCTGTCACGCTTGCGGTAAATGGGACAAACGAAATCGTAGAAGTGATAGATTCTTGTGCGTAAATTGTGGTCATTTTGATCATGCGGATCTTAATGCCTCCAAGAATCTAGAGTTTCTAGGATTGGCGGGAATGTATGGTTTCCGTTTACGTCCAAGTTCAAAATGTCAAAGTTTTGGATAACCATGATAGCAATTTATAGTTTCTGATTTTTGATTGTTATTCCAATTTTCTCAACTACTTTAACCACAGATCATAAAATACGCATTTTGGGCTATTCGAGGATAGCTGCTGGCTAAAACTAGGAGTATTGACGCTGTCTCGACTTTTAAGGTTTCATCTGTTAAGGAACACAGGGAACAGGGAACGCTTAACAGGGAACAGGGAACTCTGAGGTGTTTGTTTCATCCATAACGGATTGCGATCCCTGCCCGTGGGGTGCTATAGCAGTTGCCAGGTAGATTAGGAGATCAACTAATGAGAAAACACGGAAACCACGGGACAATTCCCAGCCTGCTCCCCTATGGCTAACGCCACGCCTTACGGCTATCGGGGAAGACCTCCGGTCTCGCTGCGCTAACGCAGTCGCCTGCGGAGGAGCCAGTACTTGATGAGGGAGACCCTCATCAAGTACTGGCGTTGGAAACCCTCCCGCAGCACTGTCTCACCTGCTCCCAACTCCGGTGCTCCCTGCTATATCAGAGCACACAGATTTGCATGCACTGCAGCTAGGTTGAATCTACAGTATTTTAATAATTTTTAATATTAGTTTAAAAAAAATTTAATTCTTTACGTATTTTCATTATTAACTCTGATAATCCTAGGCAAGGGCAAGCCTTCATCTTGACCAAGGTTAAGAGCGGCAATCTTTTCTGGCTCTGTGAGTTGTAATGCCTTCAACAATGCCGCACTCTGAATTAATAATTCGTCTACATCAATGCCGCCATATTCTGATGGGTAACGTCGCAAGCGATTGCTACCCTCACCCAACAAAATGACTGCACCACGTAAATTTTTGTTGCCTAAATGATATAATGCTACGGCAATTTGCAAAATGCCTTGATAAAAAGTTTTGTCTGGCTCTGTTGCTTCAATCCACAGAGCCTCCAAGGTATCATGACAAGCATAATACTCCCCAGTATTAAACTGCTCTACACCTTGCCAAAACTCATCAGGCATTTCTTCGTTCATGCCATACCATCTCGTACTTGCTTAATTGTTTCTAAAGAAATTTCTTGCTTATCACCAGCGAAATCATTATCTGACGTAAGGAACAGCATGCAGTGACATTCTTTGCGCTCCCGCATTGGTACGCATGGACAGTTCCAAAAAGTAGCTTTGACTTCCGCTTGTTTGTCTTCATAATGGCGACATGGACACAAAGGAGCTCCGATTTCATCTTTGTGCTTGGCAAGTCCTTCAATCACAACTGCGGTAACAGAAGGTTCAGAACAGAAGTACGTTCCAGTACGCTTGGCGTATTGTTCCGAAAAATGCCGCATCGCCTCTAGGCTGTGTTCGCTGGATTTTGTTGTGTTAACATCTGGTGAAATCATGGGATCGGCTACTCATAATTTAAACATTTCTTTGCATTGTACCGCAGCCTATGGGAGCTAGAACTAGGGATGACTCCCCTTCTTTTGAGCGATTTTAAATTTTTTAAAGTACGTGTCAAGGCGCGAGTTCTCGACTTTATCCATTTACGCGGTGTAGCCCAAGGTATCGTCGGTCAAACGTTCAAACAAAGCACGAGGGATTTTTACCATATCACTCGATAAGTGCGATATTGAAAAAGTAAGTAGGTAGGCATGATTAAACCGAACTATATTAACTTATGTAAAGCGCCATAAACGCTTTAAAAATAGGCTTTTAAGCAATTTACATTTCTTAATCTAGTTGTGTTTTTTAGCGCCCACCTACTTACAAGACCATAGAAACTGACCAAGAAGTAATCAGGAGTCAGGAGACAGCGCTCCAGAATGATTCGTTTTGCGAGTGGAACGCTTCAGGGGTATCAAGCCCCCACTAATTGCATTCTGATTTCTGAATCAGGAATTGCTGAATTCTTCTTCTTTGACGGACAAGAGCGATAAGCCGGAGGCTTGACGCAAGTTGTTGGTACAAATCCCAGTAATTGTTAATAGATACATTCTTGAAGCACAACTAAGTATAGATTAATTCTTCATTTTGTAGAAAATCTACTTAATTGACTCAAGTAGTTCCGTTGTGTAGCTACACGATAAAAAAGCGTGCCAAAAACTACCTTATAATTGATAAAATTACAGTAATCATACTATAGTTTTGATTTTGTAGACACGCCCGATTTGCAAATCAGTTATAATTTTTTACTATTTTTTATAATTCTTTTTTTATTGTTTTAAATATCTGCTTAACTGTCTTAACTGTCTTAACTGTCCATTTAAATATCTGTTTAACTGTCTTAACTGTCTTAACTGTCCATTTAAATATCTGTTTAACTGTCTTCAATACTGTTAAAACACTGTTACATTTGTTTGTTCCTGTTGCTTTTCGTTGAAAAAGCTGAGATACTTCTTCAAGAGTTGAAATTCAAGACATTGCTTTTAACTACAGCCATTTTCAGGTAAATAGACCACAGTCATTCGTAGTGGAGCAGTTCTTTGCGTCCTTACAAACGGTGCGGTTCATTTAGATGAAAACTGCTGTAAGCAAACTTGTTTTAATTAAAAACGATACAACTATAGCAATCGTATTTGAGTTGTGAACAGTTCGTTTGGGATGTTGAGTCAAAATAGTTGACACTTAACACTCAACAGTTTTAACTCAATATTTACAAATCATTTAGGACTGCTATATAGGACTCAGATTCAGATTTTGAAAGCATACTGAGACTCAAAATCTTGTTTGACAAATCTTGTTTGACAAGGGTTATGTATAAAAATTTTTTCATGCAAAATCAAACGGAATACCTATAAACATACCGATGATAACAGATGATAAAAGTAAAATTTGTTAGCTATGGAACAATAGTTCATAGATGTTTAACGCAAAAATACGGGAATCCATAAACTGGAATCTATATATCAACGTAAGTTAGCAGAGCGGTTCCGAGTTGCCCCAAGTTTTATAGATAAACTCCTCGAACAATAATAACCAACCAGCTATGCTTTGAAATGCTAGAGACATTACGTACAATCTCACGGGGAAATAGTAGTATTTGTGTGGCTGTCTTGGACGGACCTGTTGACCTGGCTCATCCTTGCTTCCAAGGCGCGGATCTAAAGTCTCTGCCCAGCTTGGTTAAAGGAGACGCTCAGATCGGTGGTAATATGTCCGGTCACGGCACCCACGTAGCCAGCATTATCTTTGGGCAACCGGGCAGTCCGGTGGAGGGAATCGCTCCCCAATGCAAGGGGATAATTGTGCCAGTCTTCTCTGATGATCGCCGCAGGACTTCCCAGCTAGATTTGGCTCGGGGGATTGAGCAAGCAGTTAATGCTGGTGCTCACGTTATCAACCTCAGTGGGGGTCAGCTGACTGAACTTGGCGAATCGGATGGCTGGCTACAGAATGCTGTTCGTCTGTGCCAAGAGAACAATGTTTTGCTCGTCGCCGCAGCTGGCAACAATGGTTGTGATTGCTTGCATGTGCCCGCTGGTATGCCTTCTGTGCTGGCGGTTGGGGCAATGGATGCTAATGGTCAACCTATGGACTTTAGCAACTGGGGTGAAACCTACCAAACCCAGGGTATTCTTGCCCCTGGCGAGAACATCCTGGGGGCTAAAGTTGGTGGTGGTACGCACCGCCTTAGTGGTACGAGCCTCGCCACTCCGATTGTCTCAGGTGTAGCAGCTGTGCTGCTGAGTCTTCAGCTGGAGCAGGGAGAAACTCCCGACCCCCACAAAATTCGTCAAATATTGTTGCAGAGTGCTTTACCCTGCGATTCGGACTTGCCAGAAGAGACTAAGCGGTGTCTGGCAGGCAAACTGAACATCCCTGGAGCCATAACGTTAGTAAAAGGAGGAAAGATGGCTGAGACATTTACATCAGTCAGCGCATCAGAAGTAGAAGCTGCAGGCTGCGGTTGTGATGGCAGCTTAACCAACGCCAGTGAAGCGATCGCCGCCCACCAAGGGCAACCCGCTCCTACCTTGGTTACTGCAGCACCCAGTCCACCGGCTGGGACTGTCTCTAGCAACACTCCCAACTTGCAAAACTTGATCCAATCGTTCCCTAGTTCCCCTACTTCTGTAACCCAACAACCAATGATGCCCAACTTAAGTGCTAACTCTGTCACTGCCAGCCAAGCCCCCAGCGAACTTCCAGATCTAGGTCCGCTTGTCTATGCCTTGGGAACCCTGGGCTACGACTTCGGTTCTGAAGCACGTCGGGACTCGTTTAAGCAACTGATGCCACCGTATGACATCGGGGGAGGGGTGATGGTACCTGCTAACCCCTACGATGCTCGCCAGATGGTGGACTACCTGGATGAGAATATTTCGGAAGCGCTACCGTTGATCTGGACACTCAACATTGAACTGACTCCAGTTTATGCGATCGACCCCGCGGGTCCCTTTGCTGGCGATTCCTACCGTGCACTCCATGAACTGCTAGGCGGTCAAATCCTAGCTGAAAACAATGCTGAATATGTTGAGCGCGTCAGCATACCAGGTATCTTGACCGGGCGTAAGGTCAAGCTCTTCTCCGGTCAAGTTATCCCGGTACTTGAACCCCAAAGCACCCGTGGTATCTACGGATGGAAAGTCAATAACCTGGTGAATGCGGCGGTGAATGCGGTTCAAGCGGAAGACAGGACTGCTGACCAAGAAACGATCCGCAGCACATTGGATGGTTTCCTTAACCGGATTTACTACGACCTCCGCAACTTGGGAACCACATCCCAAGACCGCGCCCTCAACTTCGCGGTCACCAACGCATTCCAAGCCGCAGAAACCTTCAGCCAAGCGGTTGCCGTTGGTATGGAACTTGACAGTATTACAGTTGAGAAGAGTCCTTTCTGTCGGATGGATAGCGACTGTTGGGATGTGAAGCTGAAGTTCTTCGACCCTGAAAACAACCGCCGTGCCAAGAAGATTTACCGCTTCACGATTGATGTGAGTGACCTGATTCCGGTTACCTTGGGCGAAGTTCGTTCCTGGTCTTCACCGTATTAAAGGGCAACCCCATTTGGGTGAGAGTGCAACAACAACATGCATTCTCGCCAACACATTTAGATTTGTTCACTTTTTGTTAACTTTAATTCATACTATTCCATACGGAAAATTTTAAACCATGCGACTTCCGATATTATCTCCTCCAGTCAAACGGCCTGATATCATCCAGCCAGGGCTGTGCGTGGATCTGGAAAATGGTACTCCTGAGGATTTGATAGGTATCCGGATGGATCTGCTCCATGCCGCTAACTATAACGATCCGCCAGCTTTTGCCAACCGCAGTTTCAACCAAGTGATGCATTCAAGTGCTAACCAAAGTGCCAGCCAGGGCTGGGGCGGCTTTGCTAGCATGGGACGATTCTATTAATGAGCTACTGATCAGCGGCTAATCACAATGTCTGAGCAAACTGAAACCCTATGGCAAATTGGTCAACCAGGTAAAGGAAGTCAGGAGTTTATTCAGGTAGGCGACTGGCAAAAGGAATTTATCTACGTTGTTGGGTCAGATCAAGACCCCATTAACCAGCCGCAGATGCCATCGTTACTCGTGGTTCCAGGTCGCAAGACGAAACCACGGAGTAAAGGAAAGCAGCTTTTTTCCACCGACAAACTGAATATCCAGTTCACTCTTACCCAGAACTACAGTGTCGGTGAACTTACGCTCTTTTACAACTTTTTTGGTTCTGAAGTTGACACCCTCTTGGTTGATGGTGAGCCAGTGACCGAAATTGTCGGCGTGGGGTCAGGTAAGCCAACCAAAAGCCAGATTCCTTTGCCAGCCCTCAACGCTGGGCAACATACTCTGAGCTTAACCACCGCTGGTGGATCGGGAAATGGCTCACACCGGATCGACTACCTCAAGTTAGAGGCGGTTGTCGCTACCCAGCAACCACAAACACCCCAAACATCCCAAACACCCCAAACACCTAAGGAAACTCAGGAAACTATGGTTGAGAAGAAAACAGAAACAACACCCTCGGAAGTCTCCTCCACCCCTGAAAAGAAAAAGTCTTACGTGCCCACTTCCCAAACTGGGCTGCAAGATTATTCCTACTGGACCGCATACGCTAACAAGCATGCAAAAGCGCCCGATCAGCGGCGCAGACCGTTCCGACGGGGTCGCATTTGGGCTTAACCTCTAGCTCAGGGTAAGCCTTTTTGTCAATAAGAACACTTGAGTGTCAAGAAATTCCACAATAATTGCATTAACGCTTACCTCTTGACGATGATTAGGCGTAGATGTCTTGCGCCTTGCTGTAGGCATCACTTCCATCCTGGGAAAATCAATTTAAATAACAATACGGTTGCTGTTAAGGAGAATTGTAGGTTGGGTTGAACGTAGTGAAACCCAACAAAGTCGCGAAAATGTTGGGTTTCGTTCCTCAAACGCCAGACACCTACGGAGGGAAAACGCCAGGTGCTACAACGGGGGGAACCCCCAAGACCGCGCTGCCTCACCCCGGCACTGTCCTCCCCAACCTACAAAATTTAAGGTTTTTGGCTAACCCTCTTTTACCCCCTTTTTAAGGGGGTCGCCGCAGGCGGGGGGATCTTAACCGAACCATATTAATGCTGATTCTCTCGTTTATTTCTTAACAAATATTTTTGTCAATACTCATTTAGATACATTTTCTCTGACTTCTAGCCTGTCTTGTTCTCGTCCATTTAATGATCCACTGTTTGTTCTATGCAATCCACCGCACTGCTCCAAATTAAGCCCCATTTTCATGTAGAGGTAATCGAGCCAAAGCAAGTGTATCTCCTTGGTGAACAGGCTAACCATGCTCTAACTGGGCAACTCTACTGTCAAATTGTGCCCCTGTTGGATGGGCAACACACTATTGAGCAGATTATCGAAAAGCTGGATGGGGAAGTCCCAGCAGAATATATTGACTATGTGCTCAATCGCCTTGCAGAAAAGGGCTACCTCACTGAGGCTGCCCCGGATCTATCCCCGGAAGTAGCGGCATTCTGGAGCGAGTTAGGGATTGCACCCCCTATTGCAGCGCAAGGACTAAAGCAGCCGGTAACGCTGACAACGGTGGGCGAGAATATCAGTGAAGTAACAGTTGCTGCCCTGGCAACTGCCCTGCGGGACATGGGCATTCCGGTGCAAAACTCCACAGACGCGGGTTCCTCAGCGGCGCTCAACATCGTTTTGACTGATGACTATTTGCAGCCCGAACTAGCATCCATCAATAAGCAGGCTCTGGAGTGCCAACAAAGTTGGCTGCTCGTCAAGCCGGTGGGCAGTGTCCTCTGGTTGGGACCTGTGTTTATTCCCCAACAGACAGGGTGTTGGAACTGTCTTGCCCATCGGCTGCGGGGCAACCGCGAAGTTGAGGCGTCGGTCTTGCGTCAAAAACAAGCTCAACAAGAGCGCAATGGTCAGAGCGGGCGGGTGAGCAGCTTGCCCACGGCACGGGCGACGCTGCCGTCTACCTTGCAAACAGGGCTACAGTTCGCCGCCACCGAGATTGCCAAGTGGATTGTCAAGCAACACGTCAATGCCACTGCAGCGGGAACGGCTCTGTTCCCCACCCTCGACGGCAAGATTATCACCTTCAACCAGACGATTGTGGACTTGAAAAGTCATATCTTGATTAAGCGATCGCAATGTCCGACCTGTGGTGATCCAGGAATTTTGCAGCGGCGGGGATTTGAACCGCTGAAGCTAGAATCGCGCCGCAAGGAGTTCACCCATGATGGCGGACACCGTGCCACTACACCAGAGCAGACTTTGCAGAAATACCAGCACTTGATTAGTCCGGTGACGGGAGTGGTGACGGAACTGGTGCGGATCACTGATCCGGCTAATCCATTGGTTCATACCTACCGGGCGGGGCATAGCTTCGGTAGCGCCACCACCCTGCGGGGACTACGCAATACCCTGAAACACAAGAGTTCGGGCAAGGGCAAGACTGATAGCCAATCTCGGGCGAGTGGTTTCTGTGAGGCAGTGGAACGTTACTCTGGCATTTTTCAAGGGGACGAACCTCGTAAACGGGCAACCCTGGCGGAACTAGGGGACTTGGCAATTCATCCAGAGCGGAGTTTGTGCTTTAGCGATCAGCAGTATGCCAATCGCGAGGTACTGAACGAGCAGGCAACAGTAGCTCACGATTGGATTCCTCAGCGGTTTGATGTGAGTCAAGCCATTGACTGGACGCCGGTGTGGTCACTCACGGAGCAGACGCATAAATATTTACCTACAGCATTGTGCTACTACCATTACCCCTTGCCCCCAGAACACCGCTTCTGCCGAGGTGACTCCAACGGCAATGCGGCAGGGAACACCCTTGAAGAAGCCATCCTGCAAGGTTTTCTGGAACTGGTGGAGCGCGATAGTGTGGCGCTGTGGTGGTACAACCGCCTGAGCCGTCCGGCGGTAGACTTGACCAGCTTTGATGAGCCGTATTTTGTCCAGTTGCAGCAGTTCTACCGGGAGAATGACCGAGATTTGTGGGTGCTGGATTTGACAGCCGACTTGGGCATTCCGGCTTTTGTGGGTGTGTCGAATCGGAAAAGTGGAAGCTCAGAACGACTGATTCTCGGCTTTGGGGCGCATCTCGATCCAACCATTGCTATCATCCGCGCCCTCACTGAGGTGAACCAAATTGGCTTGGAACTGGACAAAGTATCTGATGAGAACCTGAAAAGCGAGGCGACGAATTGGTTACTCACAGCTACGCTGGCGGATCATCCCTATCTCGTTCCTGATGCCACGCAACCCCTCAAGACTGCCCAGGACTACCCAAAACCTTGGAGTGATGACATTTACACCGATGTCATGACCTGCGTAAACATTGCCCAACAAGCGGGTTTGGAAACTTTGGTTGTGAATCAAACCCGACCGGATATTGGGCTGAATGTGGTTAAGGTGACTGTGCCAGGAATGCGGCATTTTTGGTCACGGTTTGGGTTGGGGCGGCTTTATGAGGTGCCAGTGAAGTTGGGATGGCTAGATGAACCGCTTACTGAGGCGCAGATGAATCCCAGTCCGATGCCATTTTAAGTCTTTTAAAGTTTACGGGCGACAGGCTTCGCTACGTGCCAAATGTCGTCCTACAAGGCTTCTTTCATGAACGAAGAAGGGGGCTGACCCACCCCAACGGGTCAACAAACCAATCAAGACAATGAGGATTATTCTCATGGATAAAAAGAACATCCTGCCTAACCAAGGCAAACCCGTGATCCGCACCACCACCGGTCAACTCCCCAGCCACTTGGCTGAACTCTCTGAGGAAGCTCTCGGTGATGCTGGTGTGGATGCGTCGATTTGCCCCTGCATGTGCTCCTACGACGGTGTGGGTGCGTCGATTTGCCCCTGCATGTGCTCCTACGACGGTGTGGGTGCGTCGATTTGCCCCTGCATGTGCTCCTACGACGGTGATGAATAATCTAGCGTGCCTCAACAGCATGGCGTTTCATCGTCTTTGCCTTGAGACTACACCGCGCTAGATAGCGAGATGGAGATGAGGTTAAAGATAGATAGACAGCAATCAGAATCTTTTCTAGAGCTTGCGTTTTGAAATTTTCCTCATCTCCGTCGCGTGGATGTACTTTGTTTATCACGTTAATACCCTTTGGTTAAAGTTGGTTCGTAAGCATTCAACCGTCAGCAATTAGTGGGACTTAGCCAAAAAACACCTAAAAAAGAGCCTTAAACCTATACACATAAAGAATTTGACATTGCTTTGCTTAGTTTGTTGATATATCTGGGTTTGGGTTATTTTTGAGCATTTGGTGTATTATTGCGCATACCCTGCATGGGTTTGAGGCTTGTTTCTCCATCAAAAATGTTTAAGTTCCAGTAGCAATTAGCTGACCCAGCACTGTTGACTCTGAGAATTAAAATAGGGCGGAGAGGCTAACTGTCATTTAGGAGAAAGAAAATGTCTGTGAATTCTTCATTTCAACAGCTCAACTTACGAAAGCGTCGCCTTCAGTTTATGCGAGCTCATCAAGAAGCTTTTGATGTTGAGCCAGTTTTTCCTATCCCTCTTTTTGAAGAGGCAGTTCTTGAGATAGAAGGTTCTTGTGGTGTTGAACCCATGTGTCACGTTCAAGGAGACCAGTTGTTTGCAGTTGACTTTCAAGTTTCTAATGAAGAACATACATGGCCAAGCTCCTGGAGCAATGCTGTAAAATTTTTGGATCGAGTTGAAAGTAAAGTAGGTATTCGACTCAATCGTGGTTTGCTTGATCGGTTTGTAGCGGAACACATGGGTTCTCATAAAATATTAAACAATACAATAGGAATCGATTTGCGACCGAAACTGGAGCATTCTTGTATAAAAATATACATACACATTGAACTAGAAGAAGATCCTGAAGAATTAGTGAGGACAGCGATCAAGCTTGATGGTGGTAGCTATTCGGTTGAAATGCTACAGGTCTTACTCAAAAGTAGTATTATAATTGGGTTTAATATATTCTTGAATGGCTACACTAATGTTGAGTTCTGGGCCGCTTCTTTGGGAGAGCAATATAAAACCTCTAAATTTGATCGAGGCAAATATTTAAAATATTACATTCAGAAAAATTTGTCACCAAAAGTTAATTTGATATTCGGAAACTCGACTCTTTTGGCAGTCATTTTTTCTAAGGAAAAGAATGTAGAACCGCTTCTAGTTTTTCATTATGAGGAGCTTAAAGACATCCAAAAAAATTTTTCGTTCAACAGTTTAGGTGAGAGAATTTATAATTTTTGTCAGAGTCAAGATTGCATCACTTATGGTGGTGTGTATGTCACGGAGCGAGAATTGGAAAAAGACCGATTGGAAAACTTCAGTATTTTTTATAATAAACGCGATCAATGTCAACCTTTGCCCTTTCTTTCAACCTCCGATATTTAATTAACATCGCGTTCGATCAGTGTATCAAATCACGCATCAACAAGCTGAAGAAACTCAAAAATTTTGACATCACATTTGACGTAATACCAGATTGCATCTGACCAATTTTTAACATCAAACCACAGACGATACTGGAGAATTTTACTGCTCTGCAATGCGATCAAATCACCCACCCGATCATCGTTTTCCATTGTCCACCAGTATGAGCCATCACCCCTTCGCTGTTTCCCTCAACCCCGATATCCAAATCACAAGCACCGAAGACTACTACACCCTGCGCTTGGCAGAATCCGATCCGACCGCTTTGCTCACCCTGGCTACAACGCCCAGAATGGGTATGGCTCTTGATCGTCTCAGAGTAGGTAACACCACCCCCGAATCACTGGTGCAAGGGTTAGCCGAACTTGATGGTCACCCTGCCGGGGAACAGTTCGCCCTGACGCTACAACAATTGGATGAGCGGGGTTGGCTCAATTACGCTGTGTTGCCGCTCGCAGTGGCAATCCCGATGGTAGATTCTGCCGAGTTGAATGTAACCGAACCTTACCAAACACAAACCCGTCTCACCCTCTCCCGCTTTGCCTATCAGCATCTCTACGACGGCACTATGGTGCTGGAGTCCCCCCTCTCGAAATTTCGGATTAAACTCCTCGACTGGCGAGCAAGTGCGTTCCTGGCTCAACTCGCCCAGCCCCAAACCTTAGCAACACTTACACCACTCCCTAACCTCGGACCAGAAACCGCGTATCAGTTCCTCAATTTGTTGTGGGCAACGGGGTTTTTGACGGCTGACCCTGAACCCCCGTCGCTTCAGCTTTGGGACTTTCATAACCTGCTGTTCCACAGCCGCAACCGCAACGGTCGCCATGACTACCCAGTCATACATCATAACATTGAGCAGTGGTCGGATTTCCTAGTGGTGAAGCCGCCCATGAGCGACCGGATTGTGCCGCTGCCGCGTCCGAACCTGGGGGCGTTGAAGTGTAACGATGCCACACTTACAGAAGTGATCGAAGCACGAGAATCGGTTCGAGAATATGACGATAACTATCCGATCTCGATTGAGCAACTAAGCGAACTACTGTATCGTACTGCTCGTGTTAAGGAATTAGTTGGTATAGAAGAGTGGTTCGGTAAGAATTGGCGAGAAGTACTAAATTTTAAAGCAGATATTGACTATGGCGAGTTGAGCCGTCGTCCCTATCCCAGTGGCGGGGCAATGTATGAATTAGAAATTTATCCAGTGGTACTGCATTGTCAAGGTTTGAACAAGGGGGTGTATCACTACGACCCTCTCAATCATCAGCTAGAGCAGATACTCGAATCAAAGAACGATATTTTAGCTCTATCAGGTTATGGTCTTGTCAAGAATATAGTGGAGCCACGTCCACAAGTGCTATTGGTGATTACGGCACGGTTTAGTCGGCTATTTCGTCGGTATCGCTCTGTCGCTTATGCGTTGATACTTAAGCATGTTGGGGTGCTACAGCAAAACTTTTACTTGGTAGCTACCAATATGGGTGTAGCTCCCTGTGCCTTGGGGGTTGGGGATAGCGATGCTTTTGGTCGGGCGACGGGTCTAGACTATGTGGAAGAGTCGGCTGTCGGAGAATTTGCGCTCGGTTCATTACCCAACCGCAATGTCGAAGCAAGTGGATTGGAATCGATTGAGGTGGATGGCTCAGAAGGGCTGACTGAGGCAATGGTTTCAGCTAGTGAGGCTGAATTAGGTGGAGTTGAGGCTGAACCTGAGTCTGGTGAGACAGAAGTATTGGGAAATCAGCTTGAGTCGGTTGAGCTAGTAACAGAAATTCCGCCAGCTGAGGTGTGGGAAAGTCATGAAAATACCTCGGTGCAAGTTGAGGACACTGGATCTGAGGCTGTTGACTTGGCTCCTTCAGAGTTGATCGCTGAAACTCTAGATTCATCCAGTGTCGCTGAGGCTGAAAGTGAGTCGGCAGCAATTTTAACCAGTGAAGTTGAGAGTTCTGCAACCAAACTATCGCTGGCACTCCACCCCCATGACTTGGACGATCGCATCCCCGGACTAGCTGAACTCCACAACCAAACCCTCGGCGATCCCCGGATCACGATTGTAATTCTAGACGGCGACCCAGATCACACATTATCCTGTTTTGCCGGAGCTGAAGTATCCAAAGTTTTTCCCTACTGGCACGAACCAGCAGATCCAATCAGCCCAGAAGATTACGCCACCTTCCAAGCAATCCGGGACAAGGGGCTGAAGGGCAAAGAGAAAGAAGATGCGCTCGACGCTGCCCTCCCAGAAGATGTCAAGAAGCGGGTTGAACTCAATGACCATGCTTGCTTTATCACCAGTGTCATCGTGGGGCAAGAGCATAGTCCTGTTTTCGGCTTGGCTCCCAACTGTCGGGTAATCAATATGCCCCATGATGCCTTGGTGAACTATGACGATATGTTGTCACCCCTCAACTTAGCCCGTGCCTTCGACTTAGCCTTAGAGTTGGGTGCAAATATTATCCACTGTGCTTTTTGTCGCCCCACCCAAACCAGTGAAGGGGAAGAGATCCTTGTTCAAGCGATTAAGAAATGTCAAGACAACAATATCTTGATCGTATCACCGACGGGGAACAATTCAAACGAAAGCTGGTGTCTGCCAGCCGTGCTACCAGGAATTTTGGCAGTCGGAGCTGCAAAAGTCGATGGTACACCAGCCCACTTTAGCAACTGGGGCGGCAACAACACAGCAGAAGGTATCCTCGTTCCAGGTGAAGATATTCTAGGGGCGCAACCCTGCACCGAAAAACCCGTGCGCCAGACAGGAACCAGCATGGCTGCCCCCGTGATGACAGGTATTTCCGCGCTACTGATGAGTTTGCAACTACAAGAAGGAAAACCCGTAGATGCCGAAGCCGTCCGCACGGCACTGCTCAATACGGCGATTCCGTGCGATCCAAGTGTTGTAAAAGAACCAGAACGCTGTTTACGCGGCTTTGTCAATATCCCCGGCGCAATGATGGTGCTGTTTGGGCAACCCTCCGTCACCATTTCCTTTGCAGGCGACCAAGTGACGCGCACGGAACGTGCTGGATATGTCATGCCTACCGCTACGGTTGCCCCAGCAAGCATCACCCCTGCCATGATCGCTACGGATGCCAGCCCAGCCGTGCAACCCGCCACTCCTGCCACACCAACCGAGGCATCCGTCACCGCCGCCGCAGCTGCTCCCGCAAACACAAGCACCGTCGAAGCCAGCATCGCCTACTCTGGCAACGTTTACGCCCTAGGGACTATCGGCTACGACTTTGGGGATGAAACCCGCCGCGACAGTTTCAAACAACACATGGCTCCTGTCGAAGTCAACGGCATCATAGTTCCGCCAGATCCCTACGATGCCCGCCAGATGGTCGAGCATCTTGATCGCAATCCCGATGAAAGCGCTTCCCTAATCTGGACTTTGAGTCTCGATGGAGACACGATCTATGCCCTAGAGTCAACAGACGGGGATGTCCACGAGATGTTTTTGCTTATGTTGGCAGGGCAACTTGAGCCAGAAGCTAGCGATGAATTTGTAGAACGAATCAGCGTCCCCGCCCGACAAACCAGGCGCACAGTGGAACTCTTCTCAGGTCAGGTTGTGCCTGTAGTGATGGTAGATAACATACGGGGAATGTACGGCTGGAAAGTAAATTCCCTGGTGAACGCGGCAATGGCGGCAATTTCTCGTCAGCTGGATGAAGCCCAAGAACCCGTTGTGCGAGAGGCTTTGATAGCTTTCCTGAACCGAGTATACAACGATTTACGCAATGTGGGGCAGACTTCGCGCGATCGCGCCCTCAACTTCGCTGCTACCAACATCTTCCAAGCGGCTTTGACTTTTGCGCAGGCGATCGCCCAGCGTCGTCAACTCGACACCATTACAGTCGAAAAAAGCCCCTTCTGTCGCATCAACAGTGACTGTTGGGATGTTAAGCTTGAATTCTTCGACCCGGAAAGTGGTAGTCGAGCGCGCAAGGTCTTCCGCTTTACCCTTGATGTGATACTTCTGATGCCGGTAACCTTGGGTGAGGTGAAGAGCTGGTCATTGCCGTCTCAGGGAAAACGTATCTAATCTAATCATGTGGAAAAATCTAGCTTGTCTACCTCCTCTCCCCGTCTCCACTTTAATGATGGGATTGAAAATAACGTGATAAGTAGATGGACAAAAATATTTACAGTCATTGCGAGCGAAGCGAAGCAATCGCAAAGACTGGGATTGCTTCATTCCGCTTCGCTCCATTCGCAATGACATTGTGTAATTAATTCTGTCCAACTACTTATCCGGCTCAAGAAGTAAGAATATGGGAATAGAATTTAACCATTTATATGTTACTCTCGACACACAAACCCTAGAGTCAATCGCCAAATCAGAGTTCATTAGCCAAGAATTCTGCACAATATCCAGAGATACCGTAAAAACTGATACAGAAAGTTGGACGGGAACTTATCTCAAGGGAAAACATACCTGTCTTGAGCTTTTTCCTCCAGGAGGTGCTGAAGGGTTGAGGGAAGGTTTTTCTGGTATTGCTTTCAATAGTCAACAAGCAGGACAGATTGATATTGTAAAGGAAAAGCTCAGATCCTTATTAGGCTCCAAAGAAACACTTTCTTATTTGCGAGTTCGTCAAACCGAAGATGGAAAAGTTCCCTGGTTTCATTATTTGTCCATCAACCCATCCGAGAGAGAAGCGTTTGCTTCGTGGTTGATGGAATTTCATCAGGATTATTTAGATTATAAAAATATCAAACTTACCAGTGCGGGTTACTTTAACCGTGCTGCTTATCTAAAAAACCTTGGTAGTTCCGAAACCTCTTTATTTGACGACATATCAGAAGTTCATCTTGAATTGACTGCATCGGAACACGAGGAGCTAGCATTACTACTTCAAGCTTTCGGCTACGAATCATCTTGCGTAGGAGATATTACTACATATTATTCTCATCGTTTTATTGTACAAGTATGCCAGAAAGTTACTCCCCGTTATCGAATTCGCCAGGTTGTTTGCACGCTCAAGGATCAACCTGATCAGGAAAGAACATTCACGTTCGGTAAAAATGCACAGTTAAATGTGGGTAGCTTGTTGGCAATTTGGAAGTTTGGATAACTCAAGCAATCAGTTAAGCCATTTTTCATCATTTCACTGATCGCTGTTTTCATTGCCGTCTCGCTCAAGAGAAAGTCAAGTCTGATAGTCCACATTCCGCACCCCAACGGTCACCAATTCACTGTTTAAAATAGAGTTACTTTTGTCAATCCGTTAAAATACTCAAAACAGACTTAAATAAATGATAATCGTGCGTGAGCTTGGGAAAGAAGGCGAGCTACGCTCGCCTCCTTGATTTGGTGAGGGAATATGTTACCGTTTCGCTAACTTCTTCGTCAACTTCCGCAGACGAATTGACTGAGGAGTCACTTCAACCAATTCATCTGGTCCAATGTATTCTAAAGCACGCTCTAGACTCATATCGACTGGTGCTTGCAGCTGTACCAGTTCATCACCGCCGGATGCACGGTGGTTGGTCAGTTGCTTCGTCTTGCAGACGTTCAATTCCAAGTCTTGGGGACGATTGTGTTCTCCTACAATCATGCCTCTGTAAACTTTCGTACCTGGAACAATAAAGAATACACCTCTATCTTCGGCGTTCTTCATAGCGTAGAAGGTAGAAACACCTTCCTCAAAGGAGATTAAGACACCTTTGTTACGGGCTTCAATATCACCAGAAATAGAACGGTAGTCAAGGAAACTGTGGTTCATGATACCTTCACCACGAGTCATACGCATGAATTCACCGCGAAAACCGATTAATCCACGGGCGGGGATGACAAATTCTAGCTGGGTGCGTCCGTTACCACCCACTTGCATATCTTGCATTTCGCCTTTGCGTTGTCCCAGTCGCTCAATGCAACTGCCAACGGCATCTTCTGGAATGTCTAAAACCAGAAGTTCGTAAGGTTCGCAAGGTTGGCCGTTGACTTCGCGGTAAATCACCTGTGGCTGGGATACTTGAAACTCATAACCTTCGCGGCGCATGGTTTCGATTAAGATACCTAGGTGGAGTTCTCCACGACCGGAAACCAGGAATTTGTCGGGGGAGTCGGTTTCTTCAACGCGTAGGGCGACGTTGGTTTCTAGTTCGCGAAGGAGGCGATCGCGCACTTGTCGTGATGTCACCAACTTTCCTTCTTGACCTGCAAAGGGCGAATCATTCACCCAGAAGGTCATTTGCAATGTTGGTTCATCTACCTTAATCAGTGGCAATGCTTGGGGTTCGTTCGGGTCAGTAATCGTTTCCCCAATGTTGGCATCAGCAAACCCTGCCACAGCTACGATATTGCCAGCGGATGCTTCTGTAATTTCAATCCGCTTCAGCCCTTCAAAGCCCATCAACTTAGTGATTTTTGCCTTGACAACTTCACCGTTTTCTTTTACCAAAGCCGCTTGCTGTCCCATGCGGATAATGCCATTGTGAATTTTACCAATGACAATCCGTCCCAGATACTCAGAATAATCTAGGGTTGTGACTTGTAGTTGCAGTTGCTTGTCGGAGTCACCCACTGGTGCTGGTACATGGCGTAGGATAGCTTCAAAGAGTGGCTGCATATCCTTGGCTTCATCTTCTAGTTGTTCTTTGGCGTAGCCACTTATACCAGAAGCAAACAGATAAGGAAAATCACACTGGTCATCATCTGCCCCTAATTCCAGAAACAGATCCAGCACTTTATCTGTGGCACCATGTGGATCTGCTTGGGGGCGGTCGATTTTATTGACGACAACGATGGGGCGCAGTCCTTTTTCCAAAGCTTTTTTCAAGACAAAGCGTGTTTGGGGCATGGGACCTTCGTTGGCATCAACAATCAGAATGCAACCGTCAACCATACCGAGTACACGTTCTACTTCACCACCGAAGTCAGCGTGTCCAGGCGTATCAACAATGTTGATTAGCGTTTCTCCATAGTGAACCGCAGTATTTTTGGCAAGAATTGTAATTCCCCGTTCCCGTTCAAGGGCGTTGGAGTCCATGACGCAATCCGGAACGTCTTCTCCTTCACGGAAGATGCCGGATTGTTTGAGGAGAGCATCAACAAGGGTTGTTTTGCCGTGGTCAACGTGGGCAATAATAGCGACGTTACGGATTGGGAGCGTCATAATAGCGCGTTTGGATAAAATTAGCGTGGGGATTTTAGAACTTACATCTAGTGGAGGAATGTTGTAACAGAATTCCGGTAGTTTGATAAATTCTGTAAACAAGCCTTAACAATTCTATATTAACTCTTTATGGTTGAAGTGTTTTTTTGAGAGGAAGCGAACCGCGAAAACAACAAAAGATCCACAGACATGATGTACTGACAACCTTTTTTGAGCTTATGCCACAATTAATACGAATGTTTTTAAAGTGTCAGAGATGATGTGGATACCTGGGCAGAAGTTGCAAGGCGGTAAGTACACTCTTGAGAAGAAATTAGGGCAAGGCGGTTGTGGTGTAACTTATCTTGCCAAGAACACAAATAACAATCAAGTTGTTATCAAAATCCTTAAAAATACAGATACAGACACTTGTGATTTTGACAAGTATCAGCAAGATTTTGTCAATGAGGCACTAAAGTTGAAGGGATGCCAGCACCCTCATATCGTGAAAGTATACGAACTGATTAAACAGGGTGACTTGTGGGGCATGGTGATGGAATACATTGAAGGAGAGAATATAGGTAATCAGGCGTTACCATTACCAGAGTCTGAAGCTTTGCTCTATATTCATCAGATTGGTGATGCACTAAAAGTTGTTCATAACAATGGGTTGTTGCATCGGGATGTAAATCCGAACAACATAATGGTAAGAGCAGGTAAGTCTGAAGCTGTGTTGATTGACTTTGGTATTGCTCGTGAATTTACGCCTGATTTAACACAGACTCATACAGTCATTCGCACACCTTTTTATGCACCCCCTGAACAAGAAAATCCTCGTGCTAAACGTGGCGCTTATACAGATGTTTATAGTTTAGCAGCGACATTGTACAAACTACTCACAGGAAACGAACCCGAAAGCGCAATTTCTAGGATGTTTGGTGAGCCACTAAAACCTCCAAAGGAACTGAATTCAAACATTAACGACAGAGTGAATCAGGCGATTTTGCAAGGAATGGAGTTAAGACCAGAAAATCGTCCTCAGTCTATGCAAGAATGGTTGGCATTGTTGGATATTAAGTTTCCTTCTACACCTCCTGTCAATCCATCTCCTCCGATTTCAACTGTGGGTATAGATTACAGTAACCTAAATAAGTTATTGGCAACAGGCAGATGGAAAGAAGCAGATGAGGAAACTAAGGCTATTATGCTTAGGGTATCTGGTCGAGAAACAGAGGGTTGTCTGGATAATGAAACCATCTTAAAATTTCCTTGTCAAGATCTCCTTACCATCAACCAACTTTGGATGAAATATAGTAATGGACATTTCGGATTTAGTGTTCAAAAGAGCATTTGGCAGAGTGTTGGAGGAAAACCCGGAGAATTTAACCTAGAACACTGGGTTAGTTTTGGAGAACATGTAGGTTGGAGAAGCACAAGGCATCATCAGATTTTCTTTGCTAGTTGGACTTCTAGAGAATGGTCTTATTATTCTCAAATAAACTTTTCTCTTGATGCTCCAGAAGGTCATCTACCCCGAATATGGGACGAATGGAGGGGTGGGTTGGAATTATCTGCCATAGCTTTGAGGTTATTAAATTGTGACATCTAGTCGTGAGAGTTTGATTATCAGGGAAAATGCAAAAGGCTCATTTTATAGCTGATGAACACAGGTAATTTATCTATGTCTTTTGTGATTACCGATAATAAAGTATGATGATACCAGTCGAATTTTGCATTTATTATGTCTATTGAGCAAATTTTCAACGTTGCTAATATTTTCGTTTTACCATTTTGGACATTAATGTTTCTCCTACCCAAATGGAAAGTGACACAAAGGGTTATGGAGTCTTATCTTCCTTTTGTGCCGTTGGCAGGCGTGTATTTGTATTTGTTTGTTACTAGCATCACACCAGAAAATGCCCAAGCTTTATCAAATCCTCAATTAGCAGATATTGCCAGATTTTTTGGTGATGAGAAAGCTGCTGCAACAGGTTGGATTCATTTCCTGGTTATGGATTTATTTGTTGGGCGCTACATTTATTTAGAAGGACAGAAAACAGGAGTTTGGACAATCCACTCGTTGGCGCTTTGCTTATTTGCTGGTCCAATGGGATTACTTTCTCATATTTTCACGACTTGGATAACAAAGGCAGTTTCCCCAACTGTTAAGAACGAAGCGGCAGAAGTTGCCGAGAAAACAGTATCTTCTTAAGGTGACTTGATTTCACTATACTACTCCCTGACTCCCTGTCTCAAGCGTGTCCTACGGGTATATTTTGAATTTTGAATTCTTTAGTGCTGCTGCTTCCTCTGGTGCTTGAGCGACTAATTGATTTGTGCTACACAAGAAGAAGTAAAAAGTCCCGACAATCAAAACAAGTGCAATGCCCTTGATACCAGGTTGATACGCAGGTATAAAATAACAAGCAATCAGGGCAAAAATTGCCAGGATAGACCCTATAGTAGCCCCTAAGATACCCAATGGGCTTTCGTAAGGTCTTGGTAGGTTAGGACAACTGAACTTGAGCTTGATATAGCTGAGCATCACGAGAATATAGGAGAGGCTGCTCTAATATCGTGTTCGGTTAAAGACTTATCATTAAGACCGCAGGGGGGCAGAGGTGCAGAGGGGCAGAGGGGAAGGGTTTTTAAGCTTAATGCATAGATTCGGGAATTATAACTAATTAGCCGAACTTGATATAACGTCTCAAAGATGTTCAAGTCGTATATAGTTGCAAACATTCCATGAAATTGAAAAGACGGAAAACACTCTATTTGCTGACTAGTATGTTTACATTAGTCGGTTTCAAAAATAGTATCCAACGAGCTCAGGCACAGTCTAGCCCAGTGATCGGTGTCAAGAAAAATTCACTTGCAGCTTTGGATTTGCGACCAGACAATACAACCTATTCTTCAGTCATCGATTACAGTTTGGATGGTAGAGTTCAATTACAGAAAAGTTCTGATCAAAAAGTTGTACTTGACAACTTGGGAATAGGCTTTAAAAACAATCCAGAACAAATTTATCAAACATTTCTTCAGGCTGCGGCAGGTGGCATTGAAGACAAACCAGTGCTTATGTATCAAGGTATTAATACCTCACCATACTCTGAACAAATTAAGGATTACCACACTCGTTTAATGCAGAGACCTAATGGTAAAAATCTAGTTAGTGGAACTCAAGTTAATGCTACATTTAGTCCTTATCCACAAATAGGAAAACTTCCTAACATTAATGAGCAAGGTCTAATTTTTATTCATGAAGATATTAAAGAAGCCTGTGTTTGCATTGGTAATTTCGATAATCAAGGAAAGTTCCGGACTAAATGGTTGGGGAGAAATGCACTCGCGTGCGATGAATTTTGGAGTAGTACTAAAATAATTGCGTTACTTAATCTTGTTTCTCGCATCAACAAAAAAAATCCGGAAGTAGATTTTGATTCTTATAGTGTTAGAGGTATAGACACATCCGGAAATCAAAATAGTTTTCGCTTCCAAGATTTAGCTAGGGATATGGTCAGCTATGAACAAAAAATCGCGACCTCAAATTCCTTGGGTGCAATGTTCAAGAGATTTTCTCTCCCACTGGATTTAGAGAAGTGGCTTAAACTCATCACGGGTAATCAGGACTTGATATTTCGCGATACATACGGGGAAAAACCTTTTATCGAACAACCAGAGTTAGTTGAGACCACTACAAACAAAGTGGTTTTGAATGCCGATCAACAGCTTCCTAGATTGCAGTGTAACGCGGTATCTGCCTATGATTTAACAAGGATAGTATCCATGTTGGGTTGGCATAATTACATCCCAAGACAATCGCGTCTACCATATGCAGAGTATTCAAGTCTTAAAACTGTCATCACCGCGATGGGAGCAGATTCAGCTCGTTTAACTGATTTAGCCATTCAAGTATTGGGTTTACAAAATGACCTTGAATCTGTTGCGATTATCTCAAAACTCGGCAATGGAAATACTTCTATTAGGGAGAGAACTGAAGCTGTCTACGTTGCACTCGTACATTTTGTAGATAGTCGTCCAAAAGCATTAGGAAAGCCAGCCAAACTGTTCACATTTACTATGGCTTTACGAGGAGGAAAGGCGCTTCAACCAAGAGACCCCAACCGAGAAGTGATAGAACTTGATGCCAGGATGGCAACGGAAGTTACCGAGATTGTGCGGAGAGTATTGGCATTGGAATTAGATCTAGTGTAGTCCATAAAATTTTGAGAGTTTTCACAACGGTTATAGCCTACAAAAAGTGCTCGAAAAACTCAACCTGTCGGGTTTTTTGAGCAAAATGAGTTAGTCATTATTAATAATTAATCTTATTAAATATATTTTTTTGATTAAGATAATTGTTTATAGATTTACCTTGCCTATTGAGGATATCATTGATATCCTTCCAATACACTCCAAAAGCCTCGCGAATCGCTTCTTCTTAAACATTAGGCGAGTTGAGAAATTTTAATTTGCTATCAATACCTTTCTTTTGTGTCCATCTATCCCGCCAGTAATTCTTGTCAGCACCATGTCCATAATAAATATTCGCTTTGTAGTAAGCAAGACGAATCAGCAGGATTTTCCCAAATTGGTACTTACCAATGAATGAGAGTGGGTTTTCAAATTGGTACTGATTTTGATCTCCTGATAATAGTTTACGCATTGACAAAAAATATCATCCATGTATGCTAGGCAGCACAAGTCTTGGTGATATTGTCCACAATCTACTCACGCACAACGAAAGTGAATAAGTCCTACTTCCGATAATGAAATTCCTTCTTCTAAACCAGTTGTAGCGAAGCGGTTCGCAGCACGTTGCGAGTCAATATGTTTTTTTGAGGTATCGTGAACAGCGCTCGGTCAACAACTGGTAGCATCGGTCAATATGGTCGTTTTTCAAAACCTTATTGCAGCTACTTTTCGGCAACTTTTATGCTTTCTGTTTTTAACAGATGAAATGTGCATTGGTCTCACCTTCCTTTGAATACACAAGCTCGAATATTTGTCAATGCGTAAGTTCTAACTCACAGAAAAAATGCCTAACACCAGCATTGCTGCTAAAGTGAGAAAAACGCTGACATTGAGAGTCAATTCCAAACTCTGGATAGCGATTGCGCGGAGCGCAGACGCCAAGGGCGTATCGCCACAAAAATCGTGTAGGCAAGCAGCCACACAAGGTAGCTTGGTACGTTGGGTATCAACGATTTCAGGTAGTTACTCATACTAAAGACAATCGCAGCAGTCGTTAGCACATACTCAATCGTAACGGTTACGCCGCAAATAAACCCCCAAAACGGACCAAAGGCGTTACGAGTGAAGGAGTAAAAGCCGCCTGTATGGGGTAGGGCTACTGACAGTTCCGCAAGACTGTACATCATGCATAAATACATGATTGCGATCACAAAGGTAGCAATCGTTAAACCCCAGAACCCACCTGCTGCCAAACCATAGTTCCAACCAAAGAAATCACCAGAGATCACAGCACCAACACCTAAACTCCACAAAAGGAAAGAATTAGCCCCTCTTTTTAGTTGCCGCTGCCTTAAATAATTTTTGTCAACATTTTTATACGAGACAATCCCTCTTTATTTTTGCATGAATACACTTATGCTAATCATTAACACATGTATTCTATTGTTTGACTTGTTCTCCGGATTTTTGTTATGAACTATTACAATTGCTGTAGGATTAGTTAGGACTTAAATCATTATGTAAGGTAACATCAACAAATATTTTTCCAAAAAAAATTCCGAAAAGTTCAAGTTAGCAGTTCAATAAATAAATGTGCCCAAAAGCACAGGGTTGATTGAAATAAAAAATCCATATGCCATCCAATAATTTTACTCTTGTCTACGGTTTTAGGTAGGAAGAAGTCATTTTTCAGAAAAGGCACTACCTTTTCTACTGCATAAGTTAATTTCGCCTACATCTATATAGAAATTAGACCACTGTATATTTTGCACCCCCTTTAGCAGCGGATGAAGGGGGGCTTTTTTTGCACCTGATGACATCAGGTGTGGGGTTGCTGTTAAAACTCACCGTCAACGCCGCAACGGGTGCGGGTGTAAGGGGGTAAGGGTGTAGGAACCCCATCAATAAATCGCGCAGCACCGCGATTTCGGAGTGGCGGTCTGGGCCTTACTTGCGGACGCATCAACTTCAGTACTACCTATCGAGATCAGACTTTTCTTTTCTTTCCAAGATTAAAATAAGGGGCTTGTATCCTTGTTCCGGGGTAGGGGTATACCACAAAAAAAATTTCTCTTCCCCTTACACCCCCATACACGCCAGATACCTACGGAGGGAGACCCTCATCAAGTACTGGCTCCCCTACATCCCTTTTTTGGTCACGTTAAAAGGGGCACAGCATGCCGTACCCCAAAAAATGTTGAAACTTAATGAAAAAAGCTGTTTTTCGCTACGAACTTCTGGAATCTAGTACTAAGTCGCTCAAGCCTACCATTGCTAATTTTAGGTATTTGTCCGTCCCGCCTCGCACGTTGAGTGACCTTTACGCTCCCGATACTGTAAGATTACGTATCTTGCTGAAATCTTTTTAAAATATCTACTAAGTTGGCTTGGGATTGCTGCGGTAGTAAATCAATCAGAGGAAGCTCTTTTCTGCCACCACCAATTTTAACTGGAATAGATTCTAAAACTTGTACAACTTCATCTTGATCCACTGATTTCCCAGCAGTAATTAAGGGATACACTTTTTCTGCAACTATAGTATGTAACTTGGCATTCGATAAGTAAAGGTGCCATTTGGCAATATCTATATAAATGTTTTCGCCTATTTCTGCTGCTAGGGCTTCTATTGACTCTGTAATGTTAGTGTTAGCCATAAAGATAATCCTACATAAAGCGATAACTTTCATTTTATATACATTATCTCTCAAATCTTGAGACTGACTCTACCACCGCAAGTTACAATCGCCCTAGTCTGTCTGGTCAGTCTTCAGGTGGATGTAGGTGGTATTTCGGAGTAATTGGCGATCGCCGAAATATAAATCAAATGTCCCAATACCACGACCATCCAACCTACTGTTAACCAAGGAAGCCACTCCCAAGTAACCATATTCAAGTTATGGAAAAACCACAAACCGGAATTAGACAGGGCAAATATCGCCACATGAATGGCAAAATTCATGCGGTCATCTAATTTCCGGTAAGCAGGGTCTTTGCGATCGGGTTTACGAGGCCAACGAGGAGGCATAAGTTATTGTTACAGATATTAACAAAAGTGCTTTCTCACTCATTTTATGATTTTTGGGAGTAAGGTTGACTACCTTTTGAGAACTTGATTAACAAACGCTACAGCCAATTGTGTATTTAATTTAGGGTGGAGTGTACTTAGACACCCAGACAAAATAAAATACTTACTATGGAAAAAGTTTTATTTTTTTGTTGCTGGTTCGCAACGCTTGGCACCACCGCCTTGCTCCTTTTCTGGTCGTTGCCCCTCTCCCCATTTACACACCCTGGAATCACTGCTAATGAAGCCGTGATCATCTTCTTTCCTGTCATGCTTATGCGCTGGCTTGCTCTCGCCGCCGCACTCATACTGATTGTTATTGCTTGGGGGCGACGGCTGAATATGGCTATGCGCTGGATTGTCGGTCTGAGTATCGTCGTACTAGTCCTACACTTCGTGCTTGGGGTGATTAATATTGGCGTGATGAATGCTTGGATGAGTATTGACCACACAAAAACCCGCGCTACTAACGCCGTTTACGCAGCAATCTACTTTGGTCTGCCCACGCTTTTGCTGCTACTCACAGCGCCCCTAATGCTGAGTGCGGCTCGTTTTTTGCGCTGATCGTCGAATCGGCGGTTACTGAAAGTGGCGATGGGGGAAGAGCGATCGCCCTTGTTCGCGAGCGAGGATTTTCCTTCAGAAAACCCTCTCCCCAAATCGAAGACTTGGGACACCCTGCGAAGCTTGGTTGGGGCATAGGGCAGCTCCGCGCAATCGCGAGCAGACGCATTAACCAAAAGATACATCAATCTGACTGGCTATAATCTCCTGATTTCCCGCCAGTTTTACTAATCAACCTAATCGATTCTATTTGAATCGACTTTTCCAAGCCTTTCGCCATATCATACAAGGTTAGAGCCGCAACAGAAACGGCGGTTAAAGCTTCCATTTCGACTCCTGTTTCTGCTTTGGTTTTCACTGTTGCTTGAATTTGGTAACCAGGTAATTCTGGCTCAGGTGTCACCTGTACTTCGATTTTTTGTAATGGTAAGGGATGACACAGGGGAATTAAAGAAGCTGTTTGTTTGGCTGCCATAATTCCGGCTAGTCTCGTGGTTCCCAATACATCCCCTTTTGGAGCATTTCCTGCTTGAATGGCGGCGAAAGTTTCTGGTAGCATCCTGACTCTGGCTGCGGCGACAGCTTGGCGAACGGTGGACGCTTTTCCAGACACATCCACCATCTGAGCCTGACCCAGATTATCCAGGTGGCTCAAGTTTTTGGAGAAAATTTCAAAATCTTCTTGCGTCATTTAGAAAAGGTGTGCTATTATTAGATGTCGGTAAGGGCGTGTAGCTCAGTGGACTAGAGCACGTGGCTACGGACCACGGTGTCGGGGGTTCGAATCCCTCCTCGCCCGTTATTTTAGAGACACGAACTTTCGTGTCTCTATCTGTTATATATCTACGTGTCTTTCAATGCATAAACATCTCGACCGCGCCCAAAAGCAAAGCGGACGGAACTAGGTAAATCTTTGCCAGAAAAAGTAATAAAGATGATAACGCCTAAGAATGTTAAACCAGCGCATAGACCAAACAAATCTCTATAGCCAAGATATTCGGCAACGTAACCAAAAACTGGACCTGCGATCGCAATCCCTACGTCTAAGCCCATCAGACAGATAGCGAATATCTGCCCCCGTTCATAAATGTGCGCTCGATCCACCATCAAAACTGCAATAATAGGAATCAGAGTGCCAGAAGCAGCCCCCTCAATCATTGATGCAAATAAGAAAGCTGCAGGACTATTTGCTAGCCATAGAACTGATAATGCTAACGTGTAAAGAACTAGACTGATAGTAATAAGCAAACCACGACCAAAGCGATCGCTTGCCTTTCCAGTAAATAGCCTGATGCCAAAACTAGCAACTGCGGCGGCTGTATAAAACAACCCTGGATTTAAATTTACCCCAGTTGATTTAATGAACAGCGGGACAAAAACGTGTAAAGCACCAAAAGCAAAACCAATCAGCAACATGATGAGAGCTGGAATTCTCACTCTCGGACTAAACAAAACTTGCCAAAATTGACGATTTTTGATGTCCCCTTGGTGGTGCGTTAGCAATGGTGGATTGACAATTGTCAACAAACCCAAAAACGCCACAAAAGCTAATTCAGCAGTAATCAAAAATAAAATCTGGTTACCGACTCCGGCTTGCAAATATCCGCCTAAAGCTGGTCCAATTGCTATTCCGATAGGATTAACCAAGCTCATGTAGCCAATGATTTCACCCCGCTTTTGCGAGGGAGCTATGTCAGCCACCAACGCATTAAAACCAGTGCTGAAAGCAGCTATGCTAATACCATGAAAAGCACGCACTACTATCAGCAGGGGAATAGATTTGACTGACAAGTAGCCAAGCGGTGCTATAGCAGCCACGAGTGTACCAATCAGCAAGACAATTTTACGACCCCGCCAATCCGCCAAGCGTCCTAACAAAGGGCGAAAAAACAACAGTCCGATGGCAAAACTACCCATCACAATCCCAATTTGCTGCTTTGTTGCACTTACAGACTCAACATACAGTGGTAGCGTTGGCAGCAATGAACCAATGCTGGACCAGAATAATAAACCTGCTGCAAATAAAATCAGCAGCTTGCTTTGCAATTGGATATTGATTGTGCCAGACATATTCACAGCAAATGCTTATTAATTGTGTCTTTGTTTAATCTTTTACCAGCAAATTCAATGAAATACAATGATGACTCGTTCTTATAAAGAGTAAAAAATTCAGTAAAACCCGATAACCAGGCTTTTTTATGGTATCAAAAAAAAGAAAAGATTGGTTTAGGGGTCGGGTACTATATAAAGATTGATTTAGTTATTTGATAAATTAGTAGCATTTATTACTATCTAACGCTTAGTAGGTCTATTTGAAAATCTTTCTAAAGATGCAACTCAAACAGTGATGCTCTCCATCTGTGTCAACAACGCGCGGGTGTAAGGGAGCCAGTACTGAAGGAGGGTTTCCCTCCGTAGGTATCTGGCGTGTGTAAGGGTGTAAGGGTGTAATACCATTTCACGAAATTCGTGATACAAATTCTTTTTCCTCATCTCCCCCTACTTCCCTTACCCCCGCTGCTCCCAAGCGCTGCCCATTTGTATTAACCTTAAAGTGAAATGGTATAAGGGGTAAGAGTTATTGGTGGGGGTTTGGATCCACCACCAATAAAAGACCACGCTTATTAAAAATTTAGCGGGGGCGCCGGCTCCTTTTGGTTCCGGGGCAGGGATGCACCACATCCGAGAGTGCGCCCCTCTTAGGGGCTAGAAAAATCTCTCTTCTGGCCTACACCCCTAGACCTTAAGCCAAAACTTTTTCAAATGCTGAGTGCATTAGCGAACGCTTACGCGTAAGCGTTCGCTAACTTGTGTCCGGAGGACATAGGGCACCTGCTTGAATTGCTTATACCCGCGTCTTTTGCTTTAACGCAAAATTTAAAGAGACTGCAAAATCTCTTCATCCATAGAAAAATCAACTTCTACTTGATCTCGCCCAGAAGTGAGAAAATCATTCTCAAAGGAGTCTTTGAGTCCAGAAATTAAATCATACTCAGGCTGCCAGTTTAATTCTGTTTTCGCTTTACTCACCGAGGCAAAGAAGTGCTGCACCCGTAAAGGAAAAGCTTTGCGCTTCTTGCCGAAATCAAATTTTTTCGGGTCGTAATGCACGATTTTTATCTCATCGGGAGATTTGCCAGCAGCAACGATGCAGGCGCGGGCTAAACCATCAAAAGTGACAAAGCGATCGCCAGATACATTGTAAATTTGTCGCAGTGCGATAGAGTTGCCTAGAACTTTGGACATTGCTGTCGCTAAGTCTTTGACATGACCGAATTGAGTTATGTGCAAGCCGTTTCCAGGGATAGGAATCGGACGGTTACGCACAATTCTGTCAAAAAACCAAGCTTCTAAATCGTTATAGTTCTGAGGACCATAAATGTAGGTGGGACGAATTGAGGTAAAAGGCAATCTTTGTTGCGTTAGGTAAGCTTCTGTTTCATGTTTACCTAAGTGGCGACTTTTGGGATCGATAGCATCCCCTTCCACATGAGGCATTTGGTCTGATTTGAGATACACTCCAGCAGAACTCATGTACACAAAATGTTCTACGCGGTCTTGAAAAATTTCTGCTAATGGTTGAGTATCAGTAAGTTCTCGTCCGTTGTTGTCAAAAATGGCCTCGAAATTTTCTTTGGATAATTTTTCTTTTAACTGGGCAGCATCAGTGCGATCGCCTATAATTTGTCCTACACCCTCAACTGGTGCAGGACGATTCCCACGATTAAATAGTACGACTGAATGTCCTTGTTCTACTAATAATTTGGTTAAGTAAACACCAATGAACCGCGTGCCACCCATAACTAAAATTCGCATACCATTACCCGATCTTAAGTTGCTTGATAAAGGGACTAGTGCCGCTTTGCGGAATTCGCTCGTTCAAAAACCCTGAACATAAGGGCTTTTGATATTTTGTCACCTGGTATGCTTATTTCCGCGCCCGACGTACTAGGGACTGGGAGTAGGAGTGAGGATATGAAAAAAAAATCCGCGCCCTAAGACTCAATACCTAGTATTTTGTCCCCATCTTGAGGTTATCAGTTTGCGGTATTCTGCAGGAACCTCCAAGAATTGGATTACGTCTTTAGCCAGAAGTGGGGCGTTTTCCATTCCTTTGGGAATACTGTTTGGTGTAAAGCAACCTCTAACTCCCGCCTTGCGTGTTCTCTACCAATTACAGTTAGCTGTGCCCTTGAAATGTGCCCTCGTTCATGAATGGTTGACACCGAAAGCCACTGGTGGTTCAGAACTCGTTGTGCGAGAAATTCTCAACCACGTCGATGCTGATTTATACGCCCTCATCGATTTTGAATCCAGTCACTCGGAAAGTTACTTATACCAGCGGAAGATTGGCACAACGTTTCTTCAACACTTTCCTTTTGCCCGTAATGGTGTACAAAAATATTTGCCCTTGTTACCACTAGCAATAGAACAGCTAGATTTACGGGCGTATGATGTCATTTTATCTTCATCCCACGCTGTAGCCAAAGGAGTTATAACCACTTCCGAACAGTTACATATTTGCTACTGTCATAGCCCCATGCGCTACGCTTGGGAGTTGACTTTCGATTATCTTCAACAGAGCAAGTTGGGAAGTGGTTTACCTGGATGGATGACGCGGTATGTACTGCATCGTCTGCGTGAGTGGGATGTGTTAAGTGCGAATCGTGTTGATTACTTTATTGCTAACTCAAAATATACTGCTCGTCGTATTTGGCGTTGCTATCGAAGAGAAGCAACAGTCATTTATCCGCCAGTTAATATTGAGAGTTTTCCTTTCTTGCCTCAAAAAGAAGATTTTTATCTAACTGTTTCCCGGTTGGTGAGTTACAAACAAGTATCTTTGATAATCAGGGCTTTTAATAAATTGCAACTACCTTTAGTAGTAATTGGAACAGGATCAGAGATGAAAAAAATCCGGAGGATAGCACAATCAAATATACAAATATTGGGGTGGCAACCCGATGATGTGGTAAAAAAATATATGGCTAACGCTAAAGGTTTTGTCTATGCAGCTCGTGAAGATTTTGGCATAGCTTTAGTGGAAGCGCAGGCTTGCGGCACTCCGGTGATCGCCTATGGTGCTGGTGGTGCTTTAGAAACTGTGCAAGATCTACGCGAACACGGTGAGCAAGGAACTGGTATCTTTTTCAAAGAGCAAACAGAGGAGGCATTGGTAGACGCGATCAAAAAATTTGAAGTTTATCAAGGAAAATTAAATCCTGAGTATGCGCGAGTGCACGCTGCTCAATTTTCGCCGCAAATGTTTGCACAGCGCTATCTTGACTTTCTAAATAAGTGTATACAAAAAAGACCATCACCTGATTGATGGTCTTGTTTTACAGGCTTTTGGAAATTTGCCCCCAGAAGCACCTCCTTTTAGCTTTAAGATTGGGACTATGTGTGGTGTGGATTGTTAAGGAGTATGATGACTGCCCAGAGCTCACTCCTCTCCGGGAAGCGATCGCGTAGTAAGCCCGGGACTGGGCGCTGTTTTTCCAGCAGCGTCCGCTCATCTGAAGGACGGACACAACTAAATGCACCTCGGTCAGCGTTGAGCAGGAAATCGCCCTTTAGGGCACTGCGCTCCGCACAACCGCATAGAGCGTCTTTACGCTCAACTGCAACAAATGTGGCTGCCCTATTGCCCTGGAAACGGGCAGGTGTTGTTGAGACAAACACTTCAACAACATACAGAGGAGCACGGCTTTTCTTCAAACGCGGTCAACACAAAAAGATACCTAGAGTTCAAACTAAAGGTCTGTCTTTTCAGGTTTTAAACGGAGAGTTTACCAAGCGACTGTTCGATATTTTCTTTTCCCTGTCGGTACTAATTCTGTTCTCCCCTGTGTACTTAATTTTGGCTTTGTTGATTGCTTTAAGCTCACAAGGTCCAATTTTTTATATACAGGAACGGGTTGGTAAAAACTACAAACCCTTTTATTGTATAAAATTCCGAACAATGGTAACCAATGCCGACGAAATCCTCGTGCAAATGATGGAAACATCTCCTCATATGCGGCAAGAATTTGAGGCAAATTTTAAACTCAAGCACGACCCGCGAATTACGACAATCGGTCGTTTTTTGCGAATGACTAGCTTGGATGAATTTCCTCAGTTCTGGAATGTTTTAAAAGGAGACATGAGTGTCGTCGGTCCAAGACCTCTAGTCACAGAAGAGTTACCTAAGTATGGTTGTCACATAGAGCAGATTTTAACTATCCAACCAGGAATTACTGGATTGTGGCAAGTCTCTGGACGTAATGATATTCCCTATCCTCGACGGGTTCAAATAGACTTGCATTACGCCAAATTCAGAAATTTTTGGTTAGATTTGTGGATAATTTTTAAAACCATTGGTGTTGTGATTATGCCCAAAGACAATGGAGCGTACTAAACAATTCAAAATCAAAAGTATGGCACTTTGTCTGGGGCACAGGCTAACGCTCTACGTACCAAGCTATCTCCTTTGGAGACGCTGTGTGTATGCCTACGATACCTTTAGTGTTTTACACTATCAAAATTGACAAGTTAATGCTCGGGAGCATTGTAATCATTTTGCGATTGCAAATTAAATTTGCGACAATGATCTCGTGATCAAAAATTCGTAATTCGTAATTAAAGTTGTGATTATGAATTACGAATTTTTCCTGAGACTCTGTGCTAAAGCGGCAATTTGACTGCTGAGTTGAGCCTAAATGGCCACTTCACTAAATTTTCCCTTATTTTTAAGATAACTTTAAAGTAAATGGTTATATATAAAGTTTTAGTGAGTGTAACAAAAAATTACAAAATAAGATAAAACAGTGTATATGGGGTAAGAAATATTGCCGTCAACTCAGGTATCGGCAGATTTACGCATCTGTCCATGAATCTACAAATTAGAACTTGTAAATTTCCCGTTGGAAAATTAAATAAATACCTGTTAGGTTGTACCAGGGTCGCGTGTAGTATTCATCTATTCAGTAACCACAAGGGATAAGAAAGCATGATGCAAAAGAAGCGAGCGTTGATTACTGGTATTACCGGTCAAGATGGTTCATATCTGAGTGAGTTTTTGCTAGAGCAAGGATATGAAGTTCATGGTATAATACGTCGGACATCCACCTTTAACACTGACCGCATAGATCATATTTACGAAGACCCTCACAAAGAGGGAGTGCGGTTATTTCTACACTATGGCGACTTGACGGATGGTACCACTTTGCGCCGCATTCTAGAAGAAGTCCAACCAATAGAAATTTATAATCTGGGTGCTCAATCCCATGTACGGGTGAGTTTTGATTCTCCTGAATACACAGTGGATTCTGTAGGGGTGGGAACGCTGCGTTTGTTAGAAGCAATTCGTGACTACCAGCGTCGCACAGGTATCCAAGTGCGATTCTACCAAGCAGGTTCTTCGGAAATGTTTGGTTTGGTACAAGCAGTCCCACAGAGAGAAACCACACCGTTTTACCCCCGTAGTCCTTATGCTTGTGCTAAGGTTTACGCTCATTGGCAAACAGTAAATTACCGTGAATCTTACGATATATTCGCGTGTAATGGAATACTCTTTAACCACGAATCACCAAGACGCGGTGAAACATTTGTCACCCGCAAGATTACTATGGCAGTTGCCAGAATCGTTGCTGGCAGACAGAAAAAGCTTTACATGGGTAATCTTGATTCCAAGCGAGACTGGGGCTATGCCAAGGATTATGTCAAGGCAATGTGGTTGATGCTTCAGCAGGATCAGCCTGAGGATTACGTGATTGCTACGGGTGAAACCCATACAGTACAAGAGTTTCTCGAACAAGCGTTTGGTTATGTCAACCTTAACTGGGAAGACTATGTGGAATTTGACGAACGCTATCTCCGTCCAGCAGAGGTGGACTTGTTAATTGGTGATTCTACCAAGGCGCAGCAAAAGTTGGGTTGGAAACCATCGATAACATTTGACCAACTGGTAGCCATTATGGTAGAAGCTGACCTGCAAGGATTGGGACTGACTTTACCAAATGGTAAGGTAGCAAAAGTCCTCAAGGATAATGCTATGATTCGGCAAGAATTGGGTGCGCTCCACTTGTGATG
Source organism: Brasilonema angustatum (assembly GCF_059505445.1). Classification (NCBI taxonomy): domain Bacteria; kingdom Bacillati; phylum Cyanobacteriota; class Cyanophyceae; order Nostocales; family Scytonemataceae; genus Brasilonema; species Brasilonema angustatum. The sequence continues at coordinate 147,944 of NZ_JCACKO010000125.1, forward strand.
TACACCGCGAGGAAGAAAATATGAACGCCTTAGAACTCAAGGATAAAAGGATTCTCGTGACTGGTGGAGCTGGTTTTTTGGGGCGTCAAGTGATAAACCAGCTGTGTAAGGCAGGAGCCAATGAGAATAAAATTACGGTACCGCGATCGCAATCTGGCGATTTACGTGTCCTAGAAAATTGCCAACGAGCAGTGGATCAACAAGACATTGTAATCCACTTAGCAGCACACGTCGGCGGTATCGGTCTCAATCGCGAGAAACCTGGGGAATTATTCTATGACAACTTGATAATGGGAACTCAGTTGATTCATGCATCTTATCAAGCGAAAGTAGAAAAATTTGTCTGCGTTGGTACAATCTGCGCTTATCCCAAATTTACCCCAGTTCCATTCAAAGAGGATGACCTGTGGGATGGGTACCCAGAAGAAACCAACGCTCCCTACGGAATAGCAAAAAAAGCTCTTTTAGTCCAACTGCAAGCTTACCGCCAGCAATACGACTTTAATGGTGTTTACCTGCTACCTGTGAATCTGTATGGACCAGAAGATAACTTTGATCCAAAAAGTTCTCACGTCATCCCAGCGCTGATTCGCAAAGTTTATGAAGCACAAATCAAGGGAGAAAAGAAACTCCCAGTTTGGGGTGATGGTAGTCCTACCCGCGAGTTTCTGTATTCAGAAGACGCGGCACGGGGTATTGTGATGGGGACTCAATTTTACAACGACCCTGAACCCGTTAACTTGGGAACAGGTTATGAAATCTCCATCCGTGACTTAATCAATCTCATCTGTGAATTGATGGAGTTTGACGGTGAAATTGTTTGGGAAACCGACAAACCTAACGGTCAACCGCGTCGCTGTTTAGATACCGAACGGGCTAAGAAAGCCTTTGGTTTCAGTGCGGAAGTAGACTTCAAGCAAGGGTTGAAGAACACGATTGAGTGGTGGCGTAAAAACGCTGCTTAATCGTCGTCAAAAGACTAATTTATTGTAGGGTGGGCATTGTCCACCTTATTTTTGTTTTTTAGAACTCAGATGAGAAAAACAGAGTTACGCAAATCGTTGCTCAAAACACGTCAATCTTTATCCATAACAGACTGGAAACATAAGAGTCAGCTTATCTGCCAAAACCTTTTAGACTCCCCCCAATTTAACCAAGCAAAAACAATACTCGCTTATTTTAGCTTTCGCCAAGAACCAGATCTGAGTTCTTTATTTTCAGATTCCTCTCATCGTTGGGGTTTTCCTCGCTGTGTTGGTAAATCGCTTTCCTGGCATCTCTGGACACATCAAGACACCGTAGTAACCGGAAATTATGGTATCACGGAACCCCATCCTGACGCACCAACTATAGCTCCTGCAGACGTTGATTTAATTCTCGTTCCTTGTGTCTCTTGTGACTATCAAGGATATCGCTTGGGTTATGGGGGGGGATATTATGACCGGATGCTGAGTTCTCCAGAATGGATAAATAAGCCAACCATAGGTATTGTGTTTGCATTTGCCTATTTACCTGAGATACCCATTGATACTTGGGATAAACCGTTGCAAAGTGTATGCACAGAAATAGCCACTTAGAAATTGTTCTTTTGACAGAGTTACAAAAGATTTTTATCTAGTTTCTTTCTCCTCCTATAGACAGAATAGTTGATGATAATTTATAGCAATAATTAAATGAAGCAGATGACACTTAAGTCACTTGCAACTGAATGAATCGTGCTTACGAACAAATTCAAGGGGATTTTTATGGCAATTTCAGATGACGTGCAACCCGGAAGCGAACGACCAGATAATCTGCGAGATGAAATTTTTTACTATCTACTTAATAAAGTCAAACAGAGTCAGCAAGGACAGGATGTTACCTACTTCGCTGAAGATTTTGAGGGTAAATCAGTAAGCAAACCTGAATTGATTGAACATCTGGAGCATTTGATTCGGGAAGGAGCGATCGAGGGTAAGGTTGAATCTGATGGCTCGTCTGGTTTAGTGACTTGCAAGAACGCTCGAATTACGACAGAAGGTGAAAACCTGGCGAAAGTCAATTTTTTCAAAGTGTAGCCGTCATTAAAAAATGATTTAACAAGATTCGGCAAACTGAACTACCAACTTGCCAGACTCCCCACATCTGCCTGTACGGGCGTGGGGATATCTCGTTTTAGACGGCGTTTTATACTGATTAAATAATTTTGAAAGAAATCACATATGGAAGGAAGCGCTTGTGCAAGTAGAACTTAAAAGTCGGGAGTGAGTTTCTTCAGTGCAGCGCTTGCATGTAGCCTGACTTGAGGATCTTTGTCTGCCAACATCTGGGTTAATGGATTTATTGCTTGCTTTTTGCCCAACTGTCCTAAAGACAGAGCGATCGCACTTTTAATATTGGCAATTTCAACTCCCGGATGGTTTTGTTGCAACATTTCCAATAAAATTTCTGTTGCTTTGTCGCTTAAGCTTGTATCACTGACTCGCCCTAAAACGGTAACAATTTCCTGCCATACTGTGGGGAACTGCAGTTGATAAAGTGCTTGTTGCAGATACTCCAAGCCGGACAGTGTCCCCACCCAACTTAAAGCGCGGATGGCTTCTAGTTGCAACCGAATTGGTACATTAGGCGACACCAAAACCTCAAATAATTGCTGTGCTGCAGCTTCGCCACCCATTCTAGAAAGAGCAACGACGGCGGCACAACAAACATCTTGGTTAATGTCAAAAAGCCTCGGTTGCAATTGTGCCACCAAATCTAGTGCTTCACGTAAGTCAGGGCGAAAACCCAAACCAACGACTGCTTCTCGCCTGACTGGGGCGGCAATATCATTCAAAGCATTGATAAGCACTGGTGGCACACGGTGATCGTGAAAGCTACTCAGTGCTTCAATTGCCACAGCACGCACAGCAACTTGTGAATCTTGTACTATGCTCAACAAAGGTGCGATCGTTTCTTTTTGCCGAATGTAAGAAAGCATTTGAGTCGCTAATAGCCGTGTCTGTTCCTCGGCTAAAAGTTCTGTTAAGGAAGCAATAGCAACAGAACCCATTTGCCCCAAGGCAGTGGCTGCTATCTCCTTGAGTTCCTCACTTTCATCGGTTTTGAGCAATTCCATCAGAGGTGGAATGGCATTTGGATTTTTCAAATCCCCCAAAATGCGTGCTGCGTAAGCGCGTAACTCTTCCTCTGCATCTTCATCTTTTAATATATCTATCAATGGGGGGATGGCAATCGTCCCTAAGCTAGTTAATACTTTTGCTATTTCCCAGCGTTGCTGAAAATCTCCATTTTCCAGAAACTGAAGTGCTAATTCCAGGAGATGTTCTTGATTTTTCAGTATCTCTGGATGTTTTAAGTTGTGTTGTTGAGTCAACTGTTGCAAGCATTGAATCAGTGATGACCAATCAGCTGCGTTGTATGCTACTTGCGCTTGCACTAAAAGCTGGTTGATGTTATCCACAATTAACAAAATCTCTCGCTAGGTTTCAAAAGCTATCAGCTTTTTGTCATGTGTCCTCGCTTGCAAGGCAGAGGTGATAATACCAATTCAAAATGGACTGCGTCCCGCTGCGCTAACAAAATTCGTCTTGAAAAGTTTTGCGCCGGGAAACCCCTATGGCTAACGCCACGCCTTACGGATATCGGGGAAGACCTCCTGTCTCGCTGCGCTAACGCCAGATGCCTGCTGAGGGAAACCCTCCCGCAGCACTGGTCTCACCGGACGCGCAAACTTTTCGCAAAATGAAGAAAGCCAGACGTAACAGGGGTTTGGGAGTGTGTATCTGTCGCATTCTTTTTTCAAATTGGTATAAGAGAAGAAAAAGTTTTAAGATATGGGTTTGAGATCCCCGCTCCTACCAGGGGTGTTCTATTAGCGACTCATGACTAACACCGAATTTTTCTCTATCTTGACGGAGTAAGTTGCTAAAGGTTCTGTAGCTGGACCTGTTTGCACCTTACCATCAGTTCCAAATTTTGAGGCATGACAGGGACAGGAGAATTTTTTTGCATCATCTTTCCATTGAACTGTGCAACCTGCATGAGTACAAGTAGGGTCAACTGCAATTAGATTATTTGATTTAGATTTACCAACTACCAAGACTGGACCAACAGGTGAGTTCTTGGCAAGCAACTGACCAGTCTTATCTAAATCTTCCGTTGTACCTACAGTTTGCCAACCTTTAGGTTTTTGGGAAGAACAAGCTGCAATTAATACGGGTAAGGAACTTGCTATCCAACCCAAACCAACGAAAGTTATGAAATCACGACGATTCATGGCTGCTAAAAGAAGGTTGAAAATATAACCCTAGTGTGCCATCTCAAATGCTGTTCTGGGTAAATAAAAGGCATTGCGTGTCTTGTGCTTAATTTTATGCGAAAAATGCATCTATTTGATACAGTTTAATCAATTTATCTAAAATTTCGTAACTAAAGATACGATTTTCATCGCTTTACAACATTAAGGTAATGAGGAACAAGTACATAATGTGTATCCAGACAGTGCAGCAAACAGATTATTTTTAGCAAGTATGTAAACACCAAAAAATACAATTTTTTCTACTTATATACCTCATAAACCTAGAAAAACAGGATGTTATGAGGTGAACTAGCGCCGTGCGGTGAGACCAGTGCTGCAGGAGGGTTTCCCTCCGTAGGCATCTGGCGAACCCGGAGGGGGGTTCCCGAGCCACTGCGTTGGGCGGGTTTCCCGACTTGAAGCATGTGGCGTCCCGTTGAGGCGACTAGTGTTAGCGCAGCGAGACCGGAGGTCTTCCCCGATAGCCGTAAGGCGTGGCGTTAGCCATAGGGTGAAAATTTGATGTTGAGCAACGACCTCTAAAACTTTTCTGGAATTCGCAATTGAGTTGAGCTCATGACAGACCTAGCAACTACCACTACAACCAGCTTAAACAAGTTTGAGAAATTTAAGGCACAAAAAGATGGTCTTGCTGTTAAGGCAGAAATAGAAAAATTTGCCTCTGTTGGCTGGGAGGCGATGGACGAAACTGATCGCGATCATCGGCTTAAGTGGGTGGGTGTATTTTTTCGCCCAGTCACTCCTGGTAAGTTTATGATGCGGATGCGGATACCTAATGGTATTCTCAGTTGCGAGCAAATGCGTGTGCTTGCTGAAGTGATTCAGCGTTACGGTGATGATGGTAACGCTGACATTACTACCAGACAAAATATCCAACTGCGTGGTATCCGGATTGAAGATTTACCAGAAATCTTTGATAAACTTCGTGCAGTTGACTTAACCAGTGTACAGTCAGGGATGGATAACGTCCGCAATATTACAGGTGATCCCGTCGCTGGGTTAGATGCGGATGAGTTGTTTGACACGCGAGAGTTGGTGCAACAAATTCAACACATGATTACCAACCAAGGTGAAGGTAATCCTGAGTTCACCAACCTCCCACGCAAATTTAATATTGCGATCACTGGTGGACGGGATAATTCAGTTCACGCCGAAATTAACGATTTAGCTTTCGTTCCCGCTTTTAAGGAAGTAGAGGGAGCAGGGAGCAGGGAGCAGGGAGCAGAGGAAGAAATGACTTTCTCATCCCCAATATTTGGCTTCAATGTTATTGTTGGTGGATTCTTTTCTGCCAAGCGTTGTGAGGCGGCTGTTCCCCTGAATGTTTGGGTTCCTCCAGAGGGTGTCGTCGCTTTGTGTAGAGCCGTTTTGGAAGTTTTTCGTGATCACGGTTTACGCGCAAATCGGCAAAAAGCCCGTTTGATGTGGTTAATTGACGAATGGGGTTTGGAAAAATTCCGCGCAGAAGTTGAAAAACGGTTTGGTAAGTCGTTGATCAGCGCAGCAGCACGGGATGAAATTGATTGGGAAAAACGCGACCACGTTGGGGTATATAAACAAAAACAACCAGGATTGAACTACGTAGGGTTACACATTCCGGTTGGTCGGTTGTTTGCCGAGGATATGTTTGAAATCGCACGTCTGGCAGAAGTTTACGGCAGCGGCGAAATCCGTCTCACCGTTGAACAAAACTTGATTATCCCCAATATTGCTGATTCATTGCTGGAAAGTTTATTAACAGAACCTGTACTTAACAAGTTTAGTATTAACCCCACTTTGTTGACGCGATCGCTCGTTTCTTGTACAGGCGCACAATTTTGCAACTTTGCCCTCATTGAAACCAAAAACCGCGCTTTAGAAACCGTAAAGGCGTTGGAAGCAGAGGTAGAACTAACTCGTCCTGTACGAATTCACTGGACAGGATGCCCAAACTCTTGCGGACAGCCCCAAGTGGCAGATATCGGCTTGATGGGAACTAAAGTTCGCAAAAATGGTAAAACTCTGGAAGGGGTTGATATTTACATGGGTGGGAAAGTTGGCAAGGAGGCACAACTAGGAACCTGTGTCACCAAAGGTATCCCTTGTGAAGACTTGCTACCAGTCTTGCAAGAACTCCTGATTTCAAATTTTGGCGCACGCTTACGAGAACCAGCCACAGTTTAAAGCTACGCCTGATTAAGAAACACTGGGTGTAGGGGTGTAAGGGTGTAAGGGTGTAGGGGAAAAGAGTGAGATTTTACGAGGTTCTGTCAAGAGTTCCCTGTTCCCTATAACTGCCACGAAGTCTAATGTTTTTCAGGGCGATCGCACGATTGTGCCCAGATTTGTCGATGCAATTTTTCTGATCTTCTATTCAATAAAACCCAATGCTCAAAGGATTGTTCTCATTCAACGGTCGCTACCGCATTCTGCACCAGACTTGGTTTGCCTTTTTTCTGACTTTTGTTTGTTGGTTTAACTTTGCTCCTTTTGCGACAACTATTGGCAAGCAGTTATCTCTAGCACCAGAGCAAATTAAAACTTTGGGCATCTGCAACCTTGCCCTAACAATCCCCGCACGAATCATCATTGGGATGCTTCTAGACCGTTTTGGTCCGAGAATTACTTACTCAATGCTGCTGATGTTTGCCGCTGTTCCTTGTTTTGCAACGGCGCTATCGCAGAATTTTAACCATCTTGTCATCAGTCGCCTGCTGATGGGAATTGTTGGCGCTGGGTTTGTCGTGGGTATCCGGATGGTGGCGGAATGGTTCCCACCAAAGGAGATTGGAATTGCCCAAGGGATTTATGGCGGTTGGGGTAACTTTGGGGCTTTTGGGGCAGAGTTTGCGCTACCGACAATTGCGGTTGCTGCAAGCTTTATGAGTGGTGGCGCTTCTAATTGGCGGTTTGCGATCGCCCTCACTGGTATCATCGCCGCTATCTATGGCGTGATTTATTACAACAGTGTCCAAGACACGCCTCCCGGCAAAGCTTATAAAAAACCCAAGAAAAATGGTGCTCTGGAAGTAACCAGTGTTAAAAGCTTCTGGGCAATGATTGTCTCAAATTTCGGTTTGATTTTCGCCTTGGGTTTATTGGCTTGGCGTCTGGAACAAAAGAACATTCACTTTTTGAATCTGAGCCAAATGTATTTGGTTTGGCTACTGTTGGCAGGATTATTTGCTTACCAAACCTATAAAGCTTGGCAAGTTAACAAAGAACTTCTTACAGGCAAGAAAACATACGCTCCCTCTCAACGCTATCAATTTAGTCAAGTCGCTTTACTCGAATTCGCTTACGTGATTAGCTTTGGTTCGGAACTTGCTGCTGTTTCCATGCTACCTGCGTTTTTTGAAAAAACTTTTGGTTTAGAACATGTGGTAGCTGGGATGATTGCCGCTACTTATCCCTTTTTAAACTTAGTTTCTCGTCCCAGTGGAGGTTTAATTTCTGATAAGTTTAGCTCTCGTAAATGGACGATGACAATTATCGCTGCTGGCATTGGTGTTGCTTATTTGATGGCACATTATATTAGCAGCAGTTGGGCGCTTCCAGTTGCAATTGCAGTGACGATGTTTGCCGCTTTTTTCGCTCAAGCTGGCTGCGGTGCTACCTATGGAATTGTACCTTTGATTAAAAAGGAAGCTACAGGACAAATTGCAGGTAATGTGGGCGCTTACGGTAATTTTGGAGGCGTGGTTTATCTGACGATTTTCAGCTTAACTGATGCACCAACGCTGTTTACCACAATGGGTATAGCTGCTCTGATCTGCGCTTTTATGTGTGCTTTCTTTCTGAAGGAACCAAAGGGTTCTTTTGCTGCTGTTTATGAAGGTGAAGCACCAGAAATGGGAACTGTAGCGAATCACAATTCTGGTCTGATGGCGGAGAAATAAGATGAAATAATTGATCTCTTCTAAAAATCTGGCTTCAGAGTATTTATAACCCCAGATAAACGCAGATAAACGCAGATAAATTGTTTGTGTTTATCTATGTTTTTCCCAAAAAAATGACTGTTTGAATCAATTTAAGAATTGACATAGTTTGCAGAATAAAAGTCTATCTAAAAAATCAGCTTATCATGTTTTTTGTATCGGACATAACATTTTTTAGAATTCAATTTCGATTTAATTAAGTAGAAATACTTTTGCGATAATTGCCAAAAGAATCAACTATATTCAGGAAATATTAGTCACTCTCATCTCAGGTTTTATCAATCGGTATTCGGAGAATTTTGTCAGTCCTATCAACTGAAGAAAAAATGAAAACACAGTAATTTGCTGGAATTTATCTTTGACAAACTAAACATTTAAACAATTTATGAACATGGTGCAATTGCCATGACCGAATCTACTAAAACTCTGTGTCCATACTGTGGTGTTGGCTGTGGACTGGAAGTTTCTCCGCCAGCACAATTAGGCAAAGCAACTCATCGAGATAGTCACGGAAATCCGATTTGGCGGGTGCGAGGCGACAAGGCGCACCCATCTAGTCAGGGTATGGTTTGTGTTAAAGGTGCTACGATCGCTGAGTCTTTAGATAAAAACAGATTGCACTACCCAATGGTACGAGACTCGTTGGATGGGGAGTTTCGGCGTGTCAGTTGGGATGAAGCTTTTGATATTATCGTTAATCGCATTCAAACACTGCGCCTCACCACTGGACTAGAAGCTATATGTATGTATGGTTCTGGTCAGTTTCAAACTGAAGACTACTACATGGCTCAGAGACTCTTAAAAGGGTATCTGGGTACTAATAATTTTGATGCTAACTCGCGCTTATGTATGTCCAGTGCTGTGGCTGGATACATACAAAGCTTTGGCTCGGATGGTCCGCCGTGTTGTTATGAAGATTTGGAGTTAACAGATTGTGCGTTTTTAATTGGGACAAATACGGCTGAATGTCACCCAATTATTTTCAACAGACTTGAGAAGTACCACAAAAAGAACCGCAAAGTGAAAGTGATTGTGGTTGATCCCCGTCGCACACCAACTGCAGAAGCTGCCGATTTACATTTAGCTATTCGTCCTGGTACAGATATCGACTTGTTAAATGGTATCGCTCACTTGTTGATGCGCTGGAACTACATAGATACCGGGTTTATTGACGACTGCACCAGCAACTTTCCCGCATATGCTGAGGTGATTCGCCACTATTCTCCAGATGTGGTGGCTCGTCAATGTGGAATCAGTGTTGAAGATTTAGAAACAGCCGCACGCTACTGGGGTCAATCTAATCGGGTGTTGTCCCTGTGGTCGATGGGTGTGAATCAATCCTCGGAAGGGACTGCTAAGGTCAGAACTATTATTAACCTGCACCTGATGACTGGACAAATAGGCAAGCCCGGAGCAGGACCTTTCTCGCTCACAGGTCAGCCAAACGCGATGGGAGGGCGAGAAGCAGGAGGTTTATCCCATTTGTTACCTGGTTATCGAACGGTGAAAAATGCTCAGCACCGGGCAGAAGTTGAGGAGTTTTGGGGACTCAAGCCAGGACAGATTTCTCCAAATCCCGGTATGACGGCTTGGGATATGATTACTGGGCTGGAAAATGGCAGTGTGGGGTTACTGTGGGTTGCTGCTACTAATCCTGCTGTGAGTATGCCGGATTTGGAACGGACTAAGAAGGCTTTGTTGCGATCGCCCTTTACTATCTACCAAGACGCTTACTATCCAACAGAAACCGCTGCTTACGCTCACGTCTTGCTCCCAGCTGCACAGTGGAGTGAGAAAACTGGCGTGATGACCAATTCCGAACGCATGGTCACGCTATGTCCAGCATTCCGACAACCGCCTGGTCAAGCAAAAGCAGATTGGGAAATTTTCGCGGAAGTTGGTCGTAGGTTGGGTTACCACAAAGAGTTCGCCTTTGCTAACTCTGCTGAAGTTTACGCTGAGTTTGTCAAACTGACTGGCGATCGCCCTTGCGATATGACGGGTATTAGTCATGATCAATTGCAAAAAAGTCCAATACAATGGCCCCACCCGGAAAAAAGGGGTAGGGAGGATGAGGCAGATGAGGCAGAAGTTTTACCTCCTCATCCTCCTGACTCCAAACGCCTCTACACCGACCTCCGCTTTCACACCCCTGATGGACGTGCTCGCTTTGGGGCATATCACTCGCGAGGCTTGGCAGAACCACCAGATCCGAATTATCCTTTTGTCTTGACAACTGGGCGACTTTATGGTCATTGGCATACCCAAACCCGCACTGGCCGGATTGAAAAGATTCGCCAAATGCATCCCGAACCGTTTGTTGAGATTCATCCCCGTGATGCTGCAAAATTGGGGATTACAGATAACCAGTGGGTGGAGGTGCGATCGCGTCGCGGAAAAGCCAGGTTTCCAGCAAAAGTCACAAAGGCGATCGCACCTGGTACAGTGTTTGTCCCTATGCATTGGGGTGCGCTTTGGGCAGATAATGCTGAAGCTAACGCTCTCACCCACCCTGAGTCTTGCCCCGACTCACTCCAACCAGAATTAAAAGCTTGTGCGGTACAGCTACTGCCGATTAATGTTCATATCGAATTGCGTAACTTTCAACAAATACAGGGGTGTAAGGGTGTAGGGGTGTAAGGGCAAAACAAGTCAAAAGTATCAAGTCAAAATTCAAAAGTAAGTAGATAGGTGGAAATAAACCGAACTATGTTAAGAAATGTAAAGGGGCTAGTCTGCCCGTAGGGCATAGTCCTTGTTTTCCTCTCAGTAGCGGAGACGCTAGGCGAACACGCTTGTTCTGGTGACGACAACCGGCTGCAGGAAAGTTTCCCGACAGAGGCGACTGGCGTTCGCCCTTCGGGCGTGAAGGGTGTAGGGGAGCCGCTCTCAAAGGGCGCTTAGGCTTGGTCAGTCGGACGCTCACATTTTACATCTGAACAATTGAATGTTCTTTAAGCACTAAGTATTAAGCCGTAAATACATGATTTCCCAGAAATATCCGCATAATAAAATGTATCTTTTTTTGTGCTTTTTTTAGTAAAGCATGGTTTACACGTATAGGTACAAGATATCAGTTAATCAATACTATATTATGCATTGAAAGAATCGTTATCAACTGTCACCCTAAGAATGTTAAGCTGCTAGACATACACCACAGTATGTTTAGCTATAAAAACAATTCGTCAATAGTTAATAGTGTTTAAAATTCTTGACTATTGTTTATTGATGGTTTCTTAGCTTTAGCTATGCAAAAGAAAAAAGTGCCATTTCAACACAAAGGACAAATCGACAAAATATCCTTTTCCCATCCTAGAAATTTATCTTGGTGGTTTTTCTTTTTTCTTTTTGCTGTTAACTTTTTACTTCATAGGGGGGTGCAGCAGATGCGAAAGCTATTCAAGCGAATTGCAGAAAACACCAAAGATGATAAGTTTATGCACTTCATTGAAAACATAGAAGTGCTAGTATCCAAGTTGCTATCTCTTTTTATGGTGATAGTGATTGTGGCAGCAATTGTTGACCTGGGATTTTTTCTTTTTAAAGAGTTATTTTATACTCCTCATGGTGAGTTTAACGCAGTTTTATTTGAAATTTTTAGTTTATTCCTCAATATCTTAATTGCTTTAGAAATATTAGAAAATATCACGGGGTATCTAAAGAAACACGTTTTGCAAATTGAATTAGTTATTGTTACTTCATTAATTGCTGTTGCTCGTAAAATAATTATTCTTGACTTAAGAAAAGTAACAGGAATTGACATCATCGGTTTAGGTATTGCTATTCTTGCTTTATCAATCAGTTATTTAATTATTCGATTTAGTAACAAACAAAATGTTTAAAGTAGAGTGAAATATTATTATGTCAGAGTTTTTTGAGTTTGAAGCAGATTTTGTTGATTCCCTGCGTTGTATTCCTATGCAGGTGCGCCAAAAACTTGATATTTCTGGCATCAAGTTAAAGTTATCTGATTGGAGTCATTTGACGAAAGCTGATCGTGAAGCTTTGGTTGAATTACCTTGCTCTACAGAATCTGAAATTCAAACATACAAGGAATATCTCCAGAACCTGATTTTAGAACGCATTGGCACACTAGCCGCTGAGTTACCAATCGAACCACATCCAGCATGGTTAGATGCTAAAAGTGTACCAACAAACCTCCAGGAGAAAGCGAGAGAATTTGGTGTAACGCTTTCTCCTCAACAGTGGGCAGAATTAACCTCGTTACAACGTTTTGCCTTAATTAAACTTAGTCGTCCAGGACATGAAAATCAAAACTTTCCTAAAGCTTTAAAGGAATTTCATTTACTTTGAGGAGTCATTATTCATTAGTAACGCACCTGAAGAATTTAGAAAATTTGATATCATGTTACGATTTTTAAACTTATAGTGTTTAAGTCGGCCTGGAGGCTAAAAAAAATTCTATATTGGGATTGAAAAATTATAATTTTGCGGCACTAACACGAACAAACATAAATTAAAATTAACTAATGATTAATAACTAAAAAAGAAAATGAGTACTAAAAAAATTTTGATGCTCGTAGGAGACTATGTCGAAGACTACGAGGTGATGGTTCCCTTCCAAGCTTTGCAGATGGTGGGACATACCGTTCATGCAGTTTGTCCAGACAAAAAAGCTGGAGAAAAAATTAGGACTGCTGTCCACGATTTTGAAGGTGACCAAACTTACAGTGAAAAACCGGGTCACAATTTTATTCTTAATGCTTCCTTTGCAGAAGTAAAAGCGGAAAACTATGATGCGTTGGTTATTCCCGGAGGACGTGCACCTGAATATATCCGCCTCAATAAGCAGGTGCTAGAAATCACCCGCCATTTTGCCCAAACAAACAAGCCCATTGCTGCTATTTGCCACGGCTTGCAGTTGTTGGCTGCAGCTGATGTTTTGCAAGGCAAAAACTGCACTGCTTACCCTGCTTGTAGCACAGAGGTGTGGCGTGCTGGTGGTAACTATGTGGATGTTCCAGCTGATGAGATTGTCGTTGATGGTAATTTAGTCACAGCACCAGCATGGCCTGCTCATCCCCGTTGGTTGGCAGAATTCCTTAAAATACTGGGTACTAAGATTGAGCATCTGGAAATGGCTGCTGTTTAGCTAGCACTTCAAACAATTTAGGTATGAAATATTATATTGTAAACTTATAATAGTCAATTGTCAAGGGTAATACTGACCAACATTGTGTAAAACTCTATGTTTATTTTGATTTTTTTAATTTCTCATTGATAAGCAGTGACTGAAGCTATAGTGGATTTAGCAATTTTGCTGTTGTGGCCAGGCTTAAGTCCTACCGCCCAATTGTTTGAAGAAATACTTTAGAAACACCCTGTAACTCGATGACAGGTAAAAATGCAAGACAGAATGCAATCCTGCGGCAAGTGTCTGGTGTTGGAACCTATGCTGGATCGGAAACTCGCTACTCGCTGCTTCCCAGTCAAGAGGTAGTCATTGGACGTGATCCCAGCTGCCAAGTTGTGTTAGATGCCATGTCATATCGCATGGTATCTCGTCGCCATGCGGCTGTTCGCCCTCTGGCTTCATCTCCAGATGCTCGATCTAGTTGGTTAATCTGTGATTTGGCTAGTGCCAATGGTACGTACTTAAATGGACAACGATTGCAGGGTTGTCAGCAATTGATGAACGGAGATAGCATTACTCTGGGTCATGATGGTCCAGAATTTGTTTTTGAGTACGAACAAAACCACGAACAAGCCACTGCGATCGCCCCACCAGCAGCGACACCACTTACCCCAGCAAATAGTTATCCAACACCAACCTCGGCGTATTATCGACCTCCCTCAAAAACACCAGATGCGCTTAGCTTCACTCAACTGTTTCCGATTATTTCTACTGGCAAAGATTTAACTAGTAAAGCTTATCTGATACCGGGAGTTCTCACAGTTGTCTTCGTGGTACTTATGTTTGCCACGGTCGGTCAACCACAAGCCAATCAAGTCATAGTCGCAATTTATATAGCCTCTGCTGCTTACTACTTTATTTATCAGTTGTGTGGTAAACCAAAGCCTTGGTGGGTGCTGTGTTCATCGGCATTGACGACGGCAGTGATTTTACTGACTCCCGTTTTGGATTTGTTTATCTTTGTGTTTCGCGGTCTGTTGCCTGGTAGTTTGCCCTCAGAACAGGAGTCCATTACTTTAACAGAGTTGCTGGTGCGAATGTTTTTTGGCGCTGGCTTGATGGAGGAATTACTCAAGGCAATACCTTTACTGATGGCGTTTATGATTGCTAAGGTAGTCCCGTCACCGTGGCGGGAACGCATCGGTATCGCCGAACCTCTTGATGGTATTCTACTGGGAACAGCTTCTGCTGTGGGCTTCACCCTGTTGGAAACATTGGGACAATATGTGCCAACTATTACTCAAAATATCTCAGCACAATCGGGCTTAGAAAGTGGTCAACTTGTGGGCTTGCAACTGCTGATTCCACGAATTCTCGGTTCTGTTGCCGGACATATGGCCTACAGTGGGTATTTTGGCTATTTTTTCGGTTTGGCTGTACTCAAACCCTCTAAAAGTTGGCAAATATTGCCAGTTGGTTATCTGACAGCAGCCGGATTACATGCTTTGTGGAATACAACGGGAATTTTTAACGGTTTGCTGTTGGTGATTGTTGGGGTTTTGTCTTACGCCTTTTTAATGGCAGCTATTCTCAAAGCTAGGGTGCTTTCACCAACGCGATCGCAAAACTTTGCTACCCGTTTTCTTGGACGTAAGTAATGAGTGCAACAAGATGATGAGGGAGATGGCGGATGATTGATTTATAGTCCACTCTTGTGTCTACAATCGGCTACTGTTGCTGCACTCCTCTGAGTATTTGTATTTTTATATACATTGGCTTGATTGGGAACTCGCTACCAACATATTAAGTCAGACATTTTGTGTCTCAATGAGAAAAACCCTGCATTTTTAGATAAACAACAAAATTATCGCTCTTCTGGCAAGGTAAGTTTTCCTCGCTCGTTGAAGAGGAGCAGGAAACAGGGAACAAATCTTAGACTTCTTCTTCAATATTCTTTAGTTCATCAAGTGCATGGTAAGCAACTGCCAAACTTACCTTTGCCTTCTCAATTTCAGATAGATTTGTCCACTCACGATTGCCGACGTGATCTACAACTGAGTTTACATTTTTCTGTTCACCGCTCCTCATTGCGTAAGCGAAAGGACGCGCCATAACTAAAAGATCATCTGTTTCCCAATTAGGTAATACAGATTTTACACAACTTACCAGTTGTTCACCCTTAGATTGCCCTGAATGAAAAATTTCAGCAGCTTTGTGGGCAATTTCCTTTATCCAATCTTGAGGGACACTGGCGGCAAAGCCTGCTTGTAAATTTTTTTGAAGATTCGCCAAGACAGTAGATTTTGTAGTAATTTTGTACTGCTGAGAATTCAAATTATTATGCCAAAGCGTATCCAAGCAATTATAGAAAGCTTGGGAACGTTCTGCCAGTTCCTCATCAAGGACGTCCTCAAACTGGAACTGTTGTTCTAGTTGTGCAAAATAGTTTTCTGATTGTTCATCTGCGGGATTCCAAGGATATGTAGCATCCTCTGGTTCAAGCAGTGCTTCTAAAAGCTGGAAATCAACTTGAGACACCAGGGAAGGAGAAGTTTTTGATTTGTTGATTTTCTTAACCATTATCGCTCGCTCCGGGTTAATTATTTAGTGTACATACACAGCTACAACTGCCAAAATGTCATTTCCGCAAAAAGAACGCCGTTCTACCAAAAAGTACTGGTTTATTTAGCTATATTTCAATGGGAGAAAATCAGTGTTCCCAATCCTTATCCTGGGGAATGATCAATGATGAACTCCCAAGGTTGACTTCTGGTACTGCCAAACTTTAACTGCATGCCAGACTGTAACGGAACTTCCTGACGATGGATTTGTTGCCAACCATTAGATCGAAACACCCAGGTTGTCCCGTAGGTGGACAAATCTTGCAGATAATAGGTTCGTACTGCTGTTGCTCCTGTCAGACTATTTCGACATAATATCTCAGCATGGCGTTTTGAAACCGAAGGCTCTGGAATGACAATATCATTATCTCCGGTGCGTCCAATGCGCGTGATTCCAGGTCGCAATAACGAAGTTTTACCTCCAGGGGAGAGCGATCGCAAACAAGCATTGGAAACCAAAGAAGCGATTCCCGGAATAGAAGTTTCTGGGAGTTCTGTGATCCCCTCATCAAAATTTTTTATCAGTTCTCCATCGTAATCTGGATGCAGGTAAAGAATCGGCAATGTCCAAGCGGGTTGATTGAACCTGTAAACTATTAATAGCTGTTGCCTTGCTTCTGCCACAGCTTCATCAATTGGCAGTCGCTTTCGCAAACCTGTAGCAAAAGCTTGAATAAAAGTCTGGCTTTCTTGGGATGCTATTTCATCACGCATCGCCAAAACTGCAGGCAAACCTTGACGTATCAGCACTTCTGCTAAACTGCTGTGAGGAACAGCCTGGTGATTAGCCGCTGCTGGTTGTGCTCCCCAACAAGCATTGAAAACTGCCAGCTTCACACCTGTACGAGTCAAAACTTGGGCTAATTCCATGCCATTGAGGGTCATACCCGGTCGCAAAAATAACAAACCTCCGTCTGGTCCTTGCAGACCGTGACCTGCGTAAAACAAGACGTTGTATGCCTTAGTTTCTAGTTGTTGAATTAACTCAATAGGGGTTGGTTGCAGGAGTGTCTTCACCATACACGGTGCATAGCCACTGTTATAGTTTGCTACAATAGAACCATTGGAAAGGGTTTGTTCTAGTATATTGGCTTCTTCATTAAGTTCTAGATGCTTTTCATCTTCACCCAAAACCAACAGTATATTTAACCCCTGTTCTGAGCGTAAATACGGTAGAGGTTCGACTTCACTAGTGGTACGACTAAAAAGTATGTGTTGCGACAGAGAAATAGCAGATTGACCAGGTTCGCGCTGCATAACTTCCCAAGGCAAGGCAATCAGATTCGGATCACGAACTTCCAGTCGCACGCGCAAACGCGTATGCTGCCCCATAGCAATGCCACGACTGCGTTCAAAGCTATTGAGAATTGATCCGTCAAATACCCAACCCCACAAGCTAATTCCCAAATATTGCATCAAACGAGCAGTGTAACTGGTGGGTTGACCCGAAGTTGGGGCAACAAAATCCAGAGGGAGAGGACTTGCCGAATTGGGTGTTGCTCCTGGGGAAATATCTAAGCGGCTGTGACCAGCAAACATTTCCTGCCACTCAAGCCATGCTTGAGTTAGATGTGGAGGCCATACACAATCATGTAAAACATAGCCACTGGGGTAAGGAGCATTCACCACCCAAATGGCGAAACTGTCATTGCCGGTATTGATGAGACGGGCGATCGCCAAGTTAAGGGATGGCATGGATTCGTTAGTCTTGGTTAATCTATAGAATCAAATAATTTCAAATAACAATTTTCAAAGGCAAAAATTTTTACCTTTCGAGTTTTTGATTTAAAGTTATATCATCTATACTATTTCAGGCTTCTACCAGTTTATCGAGTTTTTGACGAAGTGCTGCTCTTCGGCTAACAGGTGTCACCTAGTTTAGCCAGTTATCTGTTATCAGTTTTTGTTAACAACTCTTAAGAGTTGACCCTCCGCGAGATCTCATTGCTCAAGCACAGAGTTTGGCACAGACTCAGTTGTTGATTCTCCATCAGGAGGTGTGGAAGTGTCTTTTGAGGGCTGACAGAATCTTGCCACTTCTGGTTGAGCTTTGGGAATATTCAATGACTTGAATTTGGAAAATGAAATTTTCACTTCATCCCCTGGCTTGAGTAAAGGTTTTTTTGCTGTAGCAGAAGTTGGTTGTGAGTTTGATGGACTTGGTTGCCCGATAATAGAGCAGACTCGCAAATACACACTCGCGTCTTTCTGTGTTTTTGGTGTCTGAAGAATTTGCAAAACACTACCATTTGGGGCGATCGCACCTTTTGGGGGCGAGGTTGTTGTTGTGAATTCTATTTCCCTGTTAGTTTGAATCACCCTTGCTGCATCCACACTATCTTTACTCGAATTACCCGAACTGTCTTGAGAACCACTTGTCATCGGTAGTGGTGTAGGTTGTGTGCTGTCCTTTAGACTTATTTTTGGTAAGAATTTGAGAGGGAGTAACTCTTGACCCCACAGGAGGTATGCCAACGCCAACAAACCGCTAACAGCAAGCAGAAGAATAATAATGATTTGTAGCGGTACTTTTAGACTTTTGACGGGCTTGCTTATTGGCATTACTTGAGTTTTCTGATTTCTACCCACAGGTGATGCAACTAGTGGCGTTTTGATCGCAGTGTTAGAAGCTATTGGTAATGTAGAGAGGTTAGCAAGAGAAGATTTGAGGATTGATTTTGGTTCTGAGTATTTAACTTGGCAGTGTACTAGCGCGATCGTGACATTATCGTGTCCATTTTGAATATTCGCTATTTCTACTAATTTATCTGTGACTTTTGCTATGTCATAATTTTCAGTAAGAATGGGTAAAATTTCTGTTTCCCAGTATTGATCTACGCGGTCAAAGTCACTCAAACCGTCAGAGCACAACAGAAAAACGCTATCTTCGTCGAGAAGAAATCGTTGTGACGTCGGATGCAATGAATTACTAGCACTCATGCCTAATGCCTGCACCAAAGACCCTGATGCTCCCTGTTGCACTGCATCTCGGTATGTGGCATAGCCCAATCGTACCTCACGAGAAGCAACATCGTCATCTAAGGTCACTTGATAGCAACCAGAGCGTGTAATCCAGTAAGCACGACTATCACCAACGTGAGCAATGTACATTTGATGAGCAATGGGCAATGCCATCACTAGGGTTGTGCCCATGCGTTGACGCCCTTGCCGATGTTCGTCGTCGTTGCGCTCACTGATGATGTCATTAGCTGCTGCGGTTGCGCCTTCTAACTCCGCAAGTACAATAGATGAGTCTATATGCTCAGAAGGCAATTTCGTCAGTTCATGCAGCTGTTGTTGAATCGTTTCAATGGCTAAAAGTGATGCAACATTGCCTCCCTCGTGTCCACCAATGCCATCACAGACAATAGCTAAAGCTGTTTGTGATGGTGGTTTGCTGACAATACTGCCACCAGGAGGGTAACAAGCATCTTCATTACGTTGGCGACTTGGTCCTGTGTCAGTCTTGGTGACTATTTTGATAAGAGGTGTTTGGGTTTGCCCTAATTGTGTCAACCCCCTGTCTATAATGGCAACGAGTTGCTCACCAGAGTGTATTTCTCCAGCAATCAGAGAACGACAAATTTCACTCAAAAATTCGGCGATCGCTCCTTTGGCTTGTGGCTGCAACTGCTGCCAAAATTCCCCGAGTTGGGGTAAACCAGGCGAAGTTTGATTGTCTTGACGCAATTCCAATAAGCGTACTAAAGACCCTTCTATCCTGACTAACTCTGGGTTCAGTAAGCTAGAGGCTACGCCTTCACTCGCCAGAGGTTGCCACAGATTAGCTATCTGCCACAGCAAATTCAGTTGGCGTATTGATGTTGCGTTACGCCAAGCTGTGGTTAACTCGTAAGCAATCTGGACTTCCAAGGGTTCTGTACTGTCTAGCACAGAAAGCGGAGGTTTTTCTAAAAGTAATATTTCTTTGTGATAAGTGTCCCCACTTATTGGCATAATTCCATACACTTGCGGTACATGCAAGCGGTAGGGAAATAGCCGCAAGTAAGGTTTTATTGCCTGTGCATGTTCTCCATTTGGCGTTTGAGGTAACAAACCGGGCTTGGTATCCAAAACAAGCGCCTTGCTGATAACCAAATAGCGATCGGCTAATAATTCTCCGGCATTAGCCAAGCTTTCCCCCTCTGCCACAGCCCAGAGGAATCGTTTAGGCAGGGGTGTGGAGCATCGTAGGCAAAATTTGTGTGTCAGGGGGTTTGGAGCTTGACAAAGTTCATTTGGGCAGTAGAGCGTTGCCGCATCATTTTCCATAGTCTTCGCACCGATCAGCGGATTGGCATTTTTTCAACAGCATTGGCAGCGGCACTGTTGACCGCTCATATCTTTTGGATCACGATTTTAACTTGTGAACAAACTTAAGATGCTAAATTTTTGGAAAAGTTTGCTTAATGATAAAAATAGATATTTTTCAGTTGGTAAGCAATGCCACCCACTGGACTGACTCACAGATACTTTAACTGGATAAGGCATACAAGCTATTGTTTATTTTTCAACATACAGCATTCCCAAATTAGTCGTGAACTCCAAAAGCCACCACAAAGATTATTCTGAGCGAGAATTTTCTGGTTCACAAACAATAATAAAATAGCTGTAGCAGGCTGAAAACCACTCTCCGATGGGAAAGTCATGTCACTTGGTCATAGAGTCCTAGGATGATTACAGTTGTGTCTTCAAAGAACAGATGTTGGCACCAGAGCTTACTTCACCAAAATTTCATACCTTTACCTAGATAACTTTGTGAAAGCTTCATACCTCCCCTCTTCAGGATTCTCTTTAGAAAAAACTGTGTTTTCAGTCACAAGTTTTTTCATTTGCTTTTTTTTATGACATATCTCAAGGTGTGCAGAGTGTCAAGTAGGTTTATTTTACACTTTACACCCTTGTTCAAAGAAATTATTCCATCAGAAAGAGGAGATAAGTGAGCTTTTTCTCTAATTTATAGGTAGGTGGTAATCAATTAACTTTAGTTAAGACCAACAGGTAAATTAAAGGACGTCTTGCTAGTTACTATTAGCTTTTCACAGTGACTCCTCTTTTGGGTTATTGATTACATTACCATTGCTAATGAAAATTGCACATATTTAAGAATTTGGTGAATCCGAATGGTAGATAACAAAGAAAAAGAAACTCATCGTGCAGTGAACCCTGGTGACGTCATTTCTGAAGAGCCAGAAACAGTGGAAGAAAAAAAACAACAACTTGCCGTTGATTCTCCAGATATCACAGGTGAAGAAATTGAAGTTCCGGCTTATGTTGCCGTTAAAGAGCCAGATGGTGAAGAAAAGGCTCTTCATCACGTTAAAGATGCAGAAGAAATCTCAGATGTGATTCGCCAAGCACGAGTAGACGATGAAGGAAATAGAATTTGGTGATAGATATTAAACGGTCAGCAGTCAGCGATTAGCTCTGGTGGTAGCTTTCTGCTGCCGTTTTCTATTTAAAAATTTATGAATACTATTCAGTTGAATTTTTAGACACTTTCTTATAAGTTATCAAGTCATTAAACAGACGAGATTTTGCACTAATAAAAATTGATTTAATTTAGTCACTCAGTATTAAACCAAAAGTTCTTTATTGAGAAAGAAAACTCAAGATAAATCACACAATTTTCTTGCGTATGTTTTTCTCTTGTATAATTTTATATCCATATCTGCAAGATGTGAGCCTCCAACCGGCGTGGCTAGTACAGGGTGGCGTAAATCAACCAACCATTAAACAGCTAATACCAACCAAACAGAATTTTACTTGTTGTTTCTTATTCTGCCACTAAATAGTAGGTTTACTTCTGCCCAACTGTACTAGGCCTTGGCAACATATAAAAAAATCTACAGAATTTATCTTCCTTGATTTGCGATCCTTTTTTACGTCACCGTAAAAAGGATCGCAAATCAAAAGTTTGATGACCTTAGACAAAGTTCATCCAAGCAGCGAATTCCGTGGCTGATTTATGGTGGGCTGTACTAAGACGCTGAGCGAGCGTAAATTGATAAAAACGGTATACTGCAGAGCAGCTTACAATTTTCGAGGTTTGTTATCACTCAGTACTTGTTTTCACTTACAACTGCTCACACGCCATTACCTTCTGTATTTTCCTCAGATGCAATTTGGGGTAGTCCCATGCTGTAATTAGTGACGCGTGCGGAAAGATTGTAGCTGACTTCGCCTTTTTGCAAGAGCGATCGCAGAAAATGCTCTAAGTCTGAGCCAATCCGGCGTAAATTATAGTCTGTCAGGTCTGCCCCACTAGATCCTTCTACCAGTTCATCAAACTTGCGATAAACCTTTTGCAGAGCATCTTCATTCCAGTTGAACTCGTTGTCTGGGTCAACATCTAAGGTTAAAACCTGACTACTGGGAACGAGTTCTCCGTCCTGGTCTATTTCGCCGGCAAAAATCCTTATGTGCCGGGTTGTGGACTTAAGCAGCATCGGGTTATCCATTGGCGGTTTTATTTAGGGGTTAATCGCGCTCTCAATCATTGTAGACGGAATTCTTAGCGAGAAGAAATCATGCCTGTCTGACGAGCATAAGCAAAAATACCTCCTGCGTCAATCACTGGTCCAACTTCTCCTAAAGGTTTGAGGTTGTATATCTGACCAAGAGTGTGATTAATCAATTGATTGCTTTCAAAATCTATTGATACTTCATGACCAGTCTCAAATTTGTCACATAATCTTTCTTGTGATTCCCAAGGATAAAGTTCTCCTGTAGCAGCACAATTACGGAAAAAGATGCGGGCATAAGACTCGGCAATCACTGCTTTGACGCCGCTTGCACCCAAAGCTATGGGGGCATGTTCCCGTGAGGAACCGCAGCCAAAGTTTTCTCCTGCCACAATGATGGGGTAAGTTGTTTTCATTTCGCCTGGAGGGATAAATTTGCCGTAACGGTCTGGTAAACCAGCTAAAGCATAACTTCCAAGCTTTTCGTATTCATCTGGTTTGGAAGGAACTAAGGTAAGATATTCGGCTGGAATAATTTGGTCTGTGTCTATGTTGTCGTCCAAAATGAAAATTTTACCCCTAATTACTTTGGTCATTTCAGTTTCCTGCATTTTTCAATGAATAAATTGTACATTTAGTAATTTTACGGAATTATGGTACAGCAACGTCTGGCTATCATTATATAGGAAATATTCAGCGGATTCACTTACGTGTTAACACCAGTTTTACAGTAACAACTCAAACTCTTATTGACTTCCAGATAAAGTTGATGTAAAAAGCTTTAAAAAGCTTGAACAAGTTCTTACAGAAACTTTATTGCATGGAATCCTAAAAACTGAATAATAGTTATGGTTTACTTGAACCATAGCTATTGCAGAAAACTGAAACACCAGAGAGTGAAAATCAAACCTGAAGATAAATTAGGAGAGTAAAATGCAATAAGATTGTTTCCCGACAAACAAGGATTGTTAATTCCGACACTTTGAAAGTCAAAAAAGTATAAAGAATTCTTGCTTGAAAAATAGCAGATCACCCAAATTACCTCTTAGTACAAGGAAGTCTAAAAGCTATGAACTTTGAAGCATTACCACGGCAAGTAAATAGTGTCGATGTAGGTGTTTATGAGTGCGAAATTCACCTGAAATTCCGGTTGATAGAAGAAAAAAGTTTGTTGAGCGATCGCGACCAACTTTTGCAGGTTCTGCTAGACGCTTTAACCGAGGGTTCTGACGACTTTTTAGAAACCTTGCAAGCAAATGTCAAGGCTCAAGAAGTTTCTGAGTTCAAAGCTTCACCGCAAATGAGACGCCAATTGATGCGCTTACGCAACTCTGCTGAAGCTAGTTAATACTTAAGTTTGTGTCACCCTACTAATGGCAGATTGTGCATTAATTTTTCCTATTGACAGATTGTTCTAATAATGACTTGGCTTGCTTAACCATCCCCCACAAACCATAGCGCTGGGGCTTATAATAGTCCTCACCCTTAGCACTACGGAAACAATGGGTGCCTACTTTAATGTTGTATTCATGCTTTGCTTTTATAACAGGGTTGTGGTTAGTAAAAATTAGATTTCAGTGTAATTCCTCTATCCGCATTATTCCTCTAAGATATCGAAGGAGCTTGAAGAAAACCTGAGAATTTTACTTTAAAAAAATAAAAATAGAGGAAAACAGCGAAACCTGAACAAATTAGTGTTGTTAGGAGATTTTCCTTTTTCTCAATGAGTTAAATAGAATCTGTTGTACTTAAACTCAAACGTGTTAGAATTAATTCCCCTTAGTCTAAATGGAAAAAATTCAGCGTTAAAGTTGTCATAGATCAAGATCGTTCAGTAATCTACAGATTGCTACGCTCACGCTCGCAACGAGGCACATACCAAACGTATTCCCAAAGGGGTAAACGCGCTGGGAGCCGTCCATAATTGCGGTATGGTGTAAAAAGCTGTATTTCGGACGAGTATGAGCTGTAAGACTTCAGAAGGGAAACCCAAAAAAGCAAGCCCAGCCCGAGAATCCCATCCGCTTTTAGCGGTGGGAGTCTCAACTCAAAAATTGGGGATGTAAGAAGCAAAATCTTATGGTGGCTCTGCGACTTTTCAGAACGCAGAGCCTCAATGTTACTTTGCAAGACCGTGTTCTAAAGCAAAACGAACTAACTCTGTACGGCTATTGGTACCAGTTTTACTGAACAAACGGCTAACATACTTTTCTACATTTCGGACACTCGTTTCTAGACGGCGAGCAATTTCTTTATTCATCAACCCCTCAGCTACTAAGTTTAAAACACTTTGTTCTCTGGGCGTTAAATCAATACTAAAAGGTGCTGGGGATTGAGCTATTGCATTTCTTTGAGTTAACAAAGCTTTGATTTGGGCAATCTGATTAGCCAGTTCGGTAATATCTGGCGTATCACCTTCTTCTGTTGGAGTTGGAGTTCTGGCGGTGCGCCGTTCCAGTAAATTTTCCACAATTGCCACAAGTTCATCTGGATCAAACGGCTTGGGTAGATAGGCGTCAACGCCAGCTTGATAACCTTGGATGCGATCAGTTGTCATGCCCTTAGCAGTGAGAAATATCACTGGTAGCGATCGGAAGCGAGGATCGTCCCGCAGTTGTTTGAGAAACTGGTAACCATCCACCTGAGGCATCATAATATCAGAAATGACTAAGTCTGGTGTATTTTGCTGCATCATCTCCCAGCCCTGTCGGGCGTTACTGGCAACTTGAACGCTAAAACCGCTCTCTTGCAAATAGTCTTTTACGGCTTCACGCAATCCTGGTTCATCATCTACCAGTAACAATTGTGCTGCCATTTACCGTTTCCTTTGCGCTACTTTTCTCCAATTTAGCGAACTTGAGTCACACTGGGCTACTGGCAAGATGGGGAGATTTGCTTTCAAGAAACACGCTTAACGCTTAACGCTTAACGCTTAACAACGTCTCAAATCCTTACTAATGACTAATGACAGCCTTAACGAGTTAACTTTATTTGTACCGACTTACTTAGCTTTTTTGCTGTTGCTAACGCTATTAATGAGATGCCAAGAGGGAAAGAGACTTTAGACTCAAATCCCAGTAAATTTTCTAAGATTTTTGTCGTCACTGACTGATTCTCTAGTTCGCCTACTGGGTAAGGTTTGCGTAACCACCGACTATAAAATAAGGCAATGGGAATAAGACTGGCTCCGAAATAACGGCATTTACTTACATTGAAGTAAACAGATAATTTCTTGATTAATTCTTTGCGATGATAGCGGCGATAATGAGCAAGCATTTCATCGTGATAACCAAAGAGCCATTGTAAAGCTGGTACAGAAATACCTATTAATCCATCTGGTTTGAGTATATCTGAAAACTTTTTTATCACTGCCTGGTCATCTTCAATATGTTCTAAAACATCATTAGAAATGATAATATCGTATTTTTCTGGTGCTGTGTAGTCTTCAATAGTCGTGTGATAAAGATTGAGATTTTTAATACTATTTTCTAGTTTTAACTTTTGTGAAAGCCTGATAGCTTCTATGTCTATATCCAAAGCATCTACTTGCCAAGTTGAGTTTTGCGATAGCAAGATGTTCATTTCTCCCGAACCACATCCCGCATTTAAAACTCGCATTTTTGGTGTTTGAGGTAACCAGTTCATTAAAATTTTGTACTTGGTTAAAGAATAGCGATCGCTAGAACGAGCTAAATAATCAGCCAGCTTGTAATTTCTATCTTCTGATGGTTTCATAAAACTCCGAAAAGTAAATAAATTCTCCTTTACTTTGCAGCCAAATCAAATATTTTTCCAGACGTTCAACCATTTCTTTTCCGGAGTGTTTAGTAATATAAGTTGGCATCCTAAAATGGCTAATATCAGTAAATTCCCACGGATGAAAATAAAGACTTATGTAACGGTCATTTTTGAGAGTCAGTTGAGAACCTAATTTGATTAACGATAAGGGAAAATTTTTAAAGCTTAACCAGAACAAAGGAAATCTGAGGAGGGGTGTAACTGAAACAGGAATATTAACTAAGTTGTTTGAGTAAAAGGCTGTTCTTGGTTTAAAAAAGTTATTGTATCTTCCTGGGATGTAAGTAGGATTCATGGACGAGTTATATTTGTATCCTGCTTTTACTATCTCTGTATCATCTACTTTTTTCAGTCTAGGCATCCTGAAACCAAGAACTTTCTGGCTGGTTATTTCTTCTAAGGCTTGCCGTGACTTATTTAAATCTTCTAATAAAAAAGTGCAATGATCAAAACCATGAGAAGCTATTTCATGTTTTTGGGAAATTTCTTGGATGAGGGCTTTGTAATAGATAGCAAATCTAGCTGTGACAAAAAACGTGGCTTTGATATTTAATTTTGTTAAAACTTGAAGAAGTTCTTTTAAGCCTTTGTAAGAAGTTTCCATTTTTACTGTTTCTTCAATTTTTTCACCATATTCCTCTGGAATATCAAATTCTTCTAAATCAAAGCTCAATAAAATCATGCTATTCATATTTGTTTAGTATGAGATCACGGTAGACTATTTGCAATAAATCAAAGAACATTTCTATGGAATGCTTCAATAATTTAACTTGTGATTTTTTATGTAAATGTTTTTTAGAAACGACAACTGGAATTTCCCCAATAGTATATCTTTTCTTTTTGGCTAAATATAGCAACTCTACATCAAAGGCAAATCCGGGGATTATTTGAGTTTTAAATAAATCTTTGGCTGCGTATCTGTCAAATCCTTTGATTCCGGCTTGCATATCGGTAAAATTCAAATTTAAAAGACTTCTCGATATCAAATTAAAAATTCGACCAGCCAGTATTCTCCGAAAATTAAACCCGTTGTTTTTTTCGGGGGTGAGATTTCTACAGCCAATAACAATATCAAAATCTGCTAGTTTTGCTACCATCAAATCAAGGTAGTCTAAAGAGTAAGCTAAATCTCCATCGAAAAAGCAAATATAGTCGCTATTGGCATATAAAACTCCGGTTTTTACGGCATATCCTTTGCCACGATGAGCTTTATAAGAAAGTAACGAAATCTGCTTACTATTGAACAATGTGATTTGACTTTCTAATATTTCTCTAGTTCGATCAGTTGAGCCATCGTCAACAAAAATAAAATCGTACCAAGGTTTATTGACAGCAAATTGAAGAACTGAAGAAAAAGTCGAAACTATACATTGTGCCTCGTTATAAACGGGCACAATTATGGAAATTGTGTTCATTATTATCAAGCACTCCTCACATATTAATAAGTACATCTAATTCAGCTGTCGGGCATTAAAATTGCACTTTTTTTGTCCTGGATTCCTGACACTAGGGCATTCTAGTAGGAAAAAAATCAACAGCTAATTAACGCATGACCATATCTATGTATGGTTATGCGACTAGGGATATACTTATTTCTACCTAGCATACCAACCTTGTTTCGATTAGTTAATAGGTTAAAATAATCAAATCTTAGAAAAAAATGTCGTCGTGATGACTACAAAATGCTTTTTTTTTGGATGTGCAACTCAAAAAGAACTCAGAAATCAGGATTTATGCTGGCTTGGAGAATTCTTATTCGACTTGCACCCAAGGAAAAGAATATCACTGTAAGGACGGCGTGAAGGCATAGGCACGACAGTTGGATCTAACCCAGCATTACGAATAGCTTGGAGCGATTCTTCGCTATCCATAAAAAATATACCAGCACCTTTGGTAGGACCAAGCTTAGTCATGAGCCATTCTTGGGCATAGGTTATAGTATATTTCCACTGGGGGCGATGGCTGTGGGTTTTCCAAATCAGCACACCGTTTGGTTCCAAAGCACAAGCAATACTTGCCAGAATTGCACGTTGGATGTCAGGGGGAATAAGGTACATAACATCGGCAATAGTGACAGCGTGGAAGGAAGTATCTGGCAAAACAGTGGCGTCACCAACTTTAAATTGGATGTTACCTCTGTTGCCAACAGTACCTTGTGCAGCGGCAATTTTTTTCGCGTCAATGTCAATGCCAAGTACCTGTCGCTGGGGACTGGTGATGGCAAGTAAGTTACTCAGTAAACCGTGACCACAACCTATATCAAGAATTCTACCCTCCTTTGGTACGTAAGACTCTAACTGATATAAATTACTCAAAAACAGGCGAGTGCGGACAAAAAAGCGATCGCTCAATGGCAGCGGATCATACAGTGCAACTAGTGTGCGCAAAATATTGTCAGTCACGGCAAGATTCCTTGCTTGTAGTGATGTGCTTAATGCTTAACAAGTTCCATAAACCAACCGGGTGGATTAATAGGAATTGTTACCTTAGTTCCTGTTGGTGCTTCAATAAACTGCCTTGAATAGTTCTTGAATTTTAAGTCAGCAAATGTATGATAACGCCAGTCTACTACAATACCAGCAAGCATAATCACCAGAGCAATTCTAGCGGTTAACTGTAGCTGACGGGGTCTTGTTGCACCTAACAGCCAAGTTAATATTGTCACAAACGCAACTATCGGTATAAACCAGTACCGAACACCAGTTCCAGGACGCCACAGAAGCGACCACTGAGGTACAGTTTCGCTGACTACTGGAGACAAAAGCGACATACCAAAAACTCCAGCAGCAAAGATAGAGAAAAGTCGAAGTTCTAAAGGGGCTTTCAGAAGGCAGTAAACGAATGCGGCGCTTCCAGCGATAGCGATTAAAACTGCTATTATGCTGTACCCAAAAGAAATAGAACTGATCAATTTACTGCCTTTTTGTCCTATCAAAGCAGCTAAGAAAACTTGACTCGCAAGGATTTTGGCGAATAGCTCTGGTGTTGCCCCTAAAGGAGTGTGAAAACGGCTAGAATTCCCAGTTAGTAGAATAGCTATACCTTGAACTACAGCACCTGCACTTAAACCTAAGAGTAAAAGAAATGACCATTTCTTACGACGTAACCACAAAATAATTGCAGCAATAGGAGCCAGCAAAACCGAGAAAGGTCCACTTAATCCTGACAACATGATGACTGCGATGTCAAAAATTTGCCATACTAGAAGGCGGCTGGGTGTTGCTAACACGACCATGCAGGCTAGTATTGCCAAGTGCCAGTGTGCATTAGTGATGTTGGCATGAGTTTCAAAAGAGTTGGGTAAGGCTAAATACAGAAATCCCAAAAACAACCTAGTCTGAAGGTTTGGTATTAACTGCGAGAAGCGCACCGAAGCAATAAGATTAACTGGCAGAATTTGAATAACAATTGCAGTTAGATTGAAGATGAAGGGTGCCCATACCAGTGGGAAAATTTGCACAAAAGCAGCTGTCAGCCTGGAAATAGTTTGGAAGTAGCCACCCTTAGGCAAAAATAGGGATTGGATTATCCCAAGATTGTAAGCCTCAGCATACCAGCACTTGCCATCTTCAGCCCAAAATTGTGCATTGAAAAGTGCATCTGGTCTTCTGGAAACCAGAATTGCAAAAGCAGTTATAAAGATGAAAACTTGAAGACGCCAGCCAGCATGCAGCTTCATTTGTTGTTTATTGATTTGTTGTAGTAAGCTGTTCGGGATTTTACCATTTGGCTTGGTAGTCTGGTGTCAATCCAGAATTTTAAATCCCTACAACGACTCAATTATCTTGGCATTCTCTGGCAACTTCGCTTCTTTTTGCCCAGCCGCACGTGCGATCGCTGTGTACAATCCAATAGGAGTACTCACTAAATCTACAAGGCTGGCTTTTCCTGCTAAAGCTTTCACGCTGTCTTTTGGTAGTTCCTTCAATAACCACCGTCCCAATAGATAAAAGCATTCGCTGAGTGTGATGTCCCGCATTAAATCCACACCGTGAAGTTCATGCAAATAGCGATTTGAGCGTCCGTAGCGCCGCCATTGACTTTCTAGTTCCTTAAGTGTCGCGCGGTGGCGGTGCTTCACAATGGCATTGGGGGCAAATTCCAAACGTCCAATTTTTTGTTGCAAAATTCGCCAACACATATCAGCATCACCACCACTGGTTAGGTAGGGACGAAACAAACCTACTTGTTGCAAAGCTTGGCGTCGAATTGCTAAATTTGCTGTTTGACCGTAGGGACAGAAGGGATGAGCAAGAGTGTGCTTTTGCGACAGGGTTTCTTGGCGGTCTGCGTGCTGTTCTAGCAGGGTTTTTCCTGGTAGCGCCAAAATCTCACCGGCGACAAGGACAATATCTTGGTTGACAAAAGGAGCAATTAATGCATCTAACCATTCTGGTTCTGGACGACAATCTGCATCGGTAAAAGCAAGTATCTCACCAGTTGCGGCACGAATGCCAGCGTTACGGGCGGCGTAGGAACTTTGGATCTGGTTCTCGCTTTTGGGACGAATAGTGATTTGGCTATTTTCACTCGCTTGTTGAAGTAAGGCAAAAGTGCGATCGCCACTGTTATTATCTACCAGCAAATACTCTACCTGGTGTTTTGGGTAAGTTTGAGCCGATAGACAACACAGCAACTCTGGTAAATCTGGCTCACCGTTATAAACAGGTATAACCACCGATACCTTTGGCAAGAAGGTATTAGTGGTTCTTTCAACTGGTTCATGATTCATAGTCTTGAGATTTTGGATTAAGAATTGAGGACTGTAAGTTGTTTTATTAACAGCTAAGCACTCATCACTACTTACTAACTACTGTCCTTTGTCCAATATTTTCAATCCAAAATCTAGAAGCTTAGCTAAAGTTTTAGATTTCCGGCGCGATTACTCATTGGTTGTTGCTGCGACTGTTGATTTTGTTGCATAGGTTGGGCAAAGTTGTTACTAGACAGAGCTGCTAGCGCACGCGCGTATTGAGGATCACTCTTAGTTCCAATCAAATCTGGATTTGCTGCGAGTTGACGCTGTTGTGCCTCTGTCAGATCTAACTTGATATCTGGCGCAATTCCCTTGTGGTTGATATCTGTACCTTTGGGAGTGAAATAATGAGCTATGGTAATAGCTACGCCAGAACCGTCTGCAAGTTCATGAACCGACTGTACTAAGGCTTTACCAAAGGTTTGGCCGCCAACAACCACTGCTCGGTTATTATCCTTGAGTGCGCCTGTGAGGATTTCGCTAGCACTGGCTGAATTGCCATCCACTAGTATCGCTAGAGGGCGTTTTGTGATCGCAGTATGATTTGCCTTCATTTCGTCACTGCTTCCCACACGATCCACTGTCTTGACAATTGCACCATTGTCCATCCACATCCGAGCAATTTCAATGCTCGCCTGCAATAAACCGCCAGGGTTTCCACGTAGATCTAAGACAAAGCCATCAACTTGCTTGGTATTTAAATCGCGGATCGCTCGTCGCATCTGAGTTGAAGCATGAGCACTGAACTCACGCAGGCGGATATAACCAACACGGCGATCGCCTTCTTGCTTTAAGGTGTAACGTACTGTTGGTACTTCAATACTTGCCCGTGTCAAATTCACATTAAAAGCACTTTGCCCAACTCTAGCTAGCCGCAAAGTCAACTTAGTTCCTGCTTTGCCACGAATGAGCTTTGAAGCATCTTCCACTTTCATTTGGCTTGTGGGTTTGCCGTCAATTGCCACAATTTCGTCCCCAGCTTTAATACCTGCTTTTAGTGCAGGGGAATTTTCTATGGCTTCGATAACGGTGAGCTTCTTGGTTTTCTCGTTCAATTCCATCCGAATGCCAATTCCAGAGACTTCCCCAGATGTTTGGTTGGTTAAAGCTTCATACTGTTTGGGATCCATAAATCGAGTGTAAGGATCACCCAACTTTTCTAAAGCTTGACGGATGGCAGTGTATGCTTCTTCACGGTTCGTATAGTCTTTACTCAGCAGACTCTGTCTGACTCCTAGCCAATTTTGTTTATTAAATGAGCCATCAACATATTCGCGGTTTACTAATTGCCAGACGTTATCGACTACTGCTTTTGGGCTATCTTGCAGAGCTGCACGCACAGAACGACACCAAACTGGACCAAAAGCGGACAACGTAGCGGTTGAGGCGATTGCTCCGCTAATTAAAGCTACTTGGAGCGGCGAGTAACGTTTCGCAGATCGATTCATGTATCTTGACTAGAATAATTGTATTGTTGACAGTGTAGCAATCTGACTTTGTAGGAATTTATAAGCTTTTCTTCTTGATTATGCTTTGTTCATCACTTTTCCTTGATGTTTTTTGAGAAAACTACATATTGTTCAAACAGCTTCTTTACTTTAGCTTACTTTTCCTGCCAGCTAAGTGCCACCATATGATGGTTTCATCCGCAATCCTATCCAATCCGGCAAAATTGCTTAAAATAGCACTTATGGCAAAGGAAATAGGGAACGCTTAACGCTTAACGCTTAACAGGGAAAAGCGAACAGGGGACGCTTAACTATGAAGTAAGAATAAAGGTGTACGAAGCTTCGCAAAAATCTTTGGAGGAGTCCTATAGTACACCTCACCATTAACAGAGCAGTCAACCGTTTCTCACCTTTCTTATGGAAATGTGTACTTGGCTGCTTTAAATAATGTTGCCGATTATACAAATAAAGCTTGTATTGAGTACCGATCACAAACCTAAAGTGACAAACAGTCAACCTAATTCAGTGTCAGAGCGGTTCCACAAAAAACGGCAATTTTTACGAAGACTCGCTTTGGGATTGTGTCTCGTATTGCTTAGCTGGGTAGTTTTTAACACTGTAACTATTATTTCTGCATCTTCTAGGCAAGTAGATGCCTTTTTTGTACTCGGTGGCAGTATTCGTCGGGAAATTTATGTTGCTGAGTTAGCACAACAATATCCACAAACCCCAATTTTAATTTCTCGGGGTTCTCCCGATCCGTGCATTTTGCTGGTTTTTCAACGCTTAGCACCCCAGAGACTGCAAAACGTTTGGTTGGAAAAGTGTGCGGATTCTACGTTTGATAATTTTTACTATTCCATTCCCATTCTGCGTCGTTGGGGAGTCCGCAAGGTGAAGCTAATTAGTTCTCAAACACACTTCCCGCGTGCAAAATGGATGGCACAAATTCTTTTTGGTGTTCATGGTATTTGGGTAGAAACAGACATTGTTCCAGAACAAGGTGTGCCTGGTAATCGAGAATCTTGGTCAAAAACAGGACTAGATGTCACGCGTAGCTTGTTATGGGCAGGGTTAAGTCGGATTATTCAACCAAAATGTTTTTATGTTATGAAATTAGCAGACGTAAGTATTGACTTTTGGAGGTCTAGGGGTTTTCAATGTGAACACCAGGAGGATGTCAACCTCCGTTAGGATAAATTGTTGATGGTGTTAACTACGGTAGATGATGAACTTGCACCGCAGGAAGCTAGGTATTTGATAGCCAGAAGTCAACAGGAAACATCTCAACCATCAAGTCGCGCCATAATTGAGTTAGTTACAACAATCATGGTGTACAAGTTTGAACAATTAAGTCGAACGGAGGTAGAACAGATGTTAGGAATTACCCTCAAGGAAACGAGAGTTTATCGGGAAATTAAGGAAGAAGGACGAGAACAGGGAGAATGATCGCTCATTCTTCGTCTACTAACTCGACGGGTAGGAGAATTGTCTACTGATGTGCGTTAGCAAAGCTTACCGTTTGCGCAGCGCCCCTTTTAGGGGCTAGGTATCGCGTATTGAAACTCTCTCCCTAGAACAGTTAGAAAATCTTGGTGAAGCACTGCTAGATTTTCAGGGAATGGCTGGTTTGTTCGCTTGGTTAGAAGCGGTTCAAAATTAAATTAGTAGGAATTAAGCGTGTGCTTTGTGCTTAGGCGATCTGCGCTCCGCGCAGCAGCGTTTGCGCAGCGCCCCCTAAGGGGCTAGCTATCGCCTCAATTATAGATAACGGAACTTCCGCAAAATACTGTCGCTGAAATTGTTCTTCCCGAACGGCAGCTAAAAATTTTTCCACAGCAGCTTCTGCTTGAGTTGTTTCAATGGTAGAGTGCTGAGTGAAAACCAACATACGGTCAGTACGTGAGATATTAAAACCTAAGTATCTCAAACTTCTTAACCCGAAAAGTAAGGTTTGGTCGTTAATACCAAGTTTTTCTAATAACTGGATACGGGTAACAGGTTGATTTGTGCGGTTCAAATATTTGGCAATTCCTACAAGGGTAAGCCAGATTTGTTGTGGTGGTTGGGGATTTGGTTTCAACCAAGCAAGCACGAGGGGTTGTTGGTTGTGAAGCGATCGCCTCAAATGTCCGCGTAAATCGTCCCAACTTGTTGGACACTCTTGCAGTATGAGTGCTGAATCGTGAGTGCTAAGTGCTAAGTCTTTTTCTAATGGCTGGTTGCGTAAATCTAAAATGAGTCCTGCATGGTGCTGCGTACTCAGTGCTGAGTTTGTCAGGGAACGAACAGCTATCAGTCGGATTTCATAGCGTTTTTTAAACGTATTATAGTCCAATTCCGCTATACAGTCACACCTTCCTGGAGGTAATTCATCCTTATAGTGTCCCCACCAGATGCCAGGAAAAGGATTTCTCGTCGAGTCATCTCGAATATCAAACTCGGCTTTTATGTACTGTACCTTTTTCCCCTGCGAATCTTGCTGATTGCGATGCCAAGCATTTTCAAACCAACAGTTTTGAATCAGAAGTTTGGGAACTGGGTTTCCCATTCCACAGGGTTCTAGCAGCTTCAGTTCCAAAAATAAATCTTTCCCCAAATCTGATACTGTCACAGTTAAGTCAGCTTGTACAGTTGGTGTTAGGGTTGTTCCTCCCAGAGATTGACGTAACCTCTGGTTAATTGCTTGTGTAAATAAGGGTATATTCTC
Organism: Brasilonema angustatum; assembly: GCF_059505445.1. Classification (NCBI taxonomy): domain Bacteria; kingdom Bacillati; phylum Cyanobacteriota; class Cyanophyceae; order Nostocales; family Scytonemataceae; genus Brasilonema; species Brasilonema angustatum. Next base: position 183,053 of record NZ_JCACKO010000125.1, read on the forward strand.
TACTGGAAGACTTAACCCTGCTGCATAAGGATGTCCACCAAATCGATGCAACAAATGTGCTTGGTCTTTTACTAATTGGTATAAATCAACCGAGTTTACCGATCGCGCCGAACCCCGCGCCAGAAGAGGAGGGGGGGAAGAGGAGAGGGGGGGAGTGGGGGAGTTTTCATTCCCGTTGTCCCGTTGTCCCGTTGTCTCCTTGTCCCCGGTTCCCGTCTCCCCGGCTACCTCTGTACTCAAAAGAATCGTCGGGCGTCCTGTCTCTTGTGCGACTTGTCCTGCAACTAACCCCAAAACGCCAACAGCCCATTGAGGATCTTCCAAAACGATGACGCTGGTGGTTGATAAGTCCATTTTGGAAAGCTTTTGCGCGACTTGTCCAGCAACATCTTTCTGCAAAGACTTGCGACGACTGTTCGCTAATTCTGTGACTTCTGCAAGTTCTTTCACACGCTCTTGATCGCGGCTTGTCAGTAATTCCACGCAAAAAGAAGCATCGCATTGAATGCGACTGACAGCGTTAATTCGTGGGCCTAAACCAAAGGAAATATCTGTGGGGCGATCGCCACTTTTCTGGCATAATTCCAACAGCCGCCCGACACCCGGACGCCGCCTCTTATCTGGTGTTTTCTTAAAATCCTCTTGCAGTCGCCCAATTCCCAACTGTGCCAAATAGCGACAATCTCCACTCAACTGCACCAAATCAGCAATCAGTCCAACTGCGACTAAATCCAATAAATCCTCTAGCTGTTGTTGCGCTACATTTGGCAGAGTTTGATAAAAAGCTTCCACCAACTTATAAGCCACCGCCACCCCAGAAAGATGAAACAGTTGATGTGTTTCGCTCAAATAGCGAGGGTTAATAATTGCCGTTACTGGGGGACGTTCTGGTGGTAAAGTGTGATGGTCTGTGACTATAACATCTACACCTAACTGCTTAGCATAAATAATTTCATTAATATTTGTACTGCCAGTATCACAAGTCACAATCAACTGAAAGCCCTGTTTTGCAAGCTTATCAATTCCTTGACAATTCAAGCCATGAGATTCCGTTAAGCGATTAGGAATGTAATAAACAAGCTGCGTATTTTGAGCAAAGAATTGTCCCAAACCATCCCACAGAACAGCCGTAGACGTGATACCGTCAGCGTCAAAGTCTCCCCAAATAGCAACTTTTTCCCCAGCATCTCGTGCTTGTTGCAACCGTTCCACCGCCAGATGCATTTCTTGCCCAAACTCAAATGGACTCGCAGCTTCATAAGCTTGTGAGTTGACAAAAGCGGTTAATTGTGCATTGTCTCGTATTCCTCGTTGCCACAACAACTGCGCGGCAAAATGTCCACTCGATGCAGGTGCATATTGCTTTACCGCTTGGATAAACCATTCGGGGGGTTGTTCAGTTGTCGCAAGAATCCACTGTTGTTCTGGCATATAAAAATCAGAGATTTATCAACCAAACTTTGAAAAATCAAATCACAGACAAACACAGATAAATACAAATAATTTATCTGCGTCCATCTGCACGGCAGGTGCTTCAAAGAGGGCATTGCCTCCCCAACGCACTGCCTCGTCCATCTGCGGTTCCAAATACTAAATCATGATTTAGGCACTAAGTTCGTTAAAACAGTGAACAGTGAACAGTGAACTGATAACTGATAACTGGTAACTGTTAAACTGGTGCTTCTTCCTCCGAGATTTGAGGTTCACTCACCAAAGTATTCAGCGCGACTTCACTTGCAACTGCATCCGACTTGCGAGGACGCATCGCAGGACGAGAACGTCTGTAACCTGCCCTTTCAGCTTTTTGATGTTCATAATCAATAAGTCTGCCATAGTAATCATGCTTGCTTAAATTCATCGACAAGAAAACATGCTGACGAACATTGCCAAAACCCTTGCGGTTGAAAAACTTCACGGCGGGAGTATTTGCCGGATCAGTGTCTACCAGCATGAACCGCGCCCCATCTTCAATCATACGTGCAATAGCTCTATCAACCAGCTTGTCTGCCACACCGCGACGCTGAAATTTCGGACTGACTCCTAGCCACAGAATGTATCCGTAAGTCCAGCTTGCTTTAGTAATAATAGTTCCTAAAATGAATCCTGCTAGTTGTTCATCAACTTCTGCTACTAGGCAGTATTCTGGATCAGTGTTGTAAAGTCCTATAACTTCCCACTCATCCCAGCAACGATATAAATAGGGATATGAATCACTGGTAAATAACTGTTCTCCCAAGTGATAAACAGGGGCTATGTCATCTATTCGTATTTCGCGGACATAAACCGCATCATTTTCATCAAAATGCATAAAATAATAATCAAAAAGTTATCTGTCATTTACAGACTGACTTCTTGAATGCTAGCTATATTCAGTAGGTTCGTCTCTACTATTGTAGAATTTGTAGGAGATATCTGCCCAGAAATTGTAGGTGAGTTAATGTGTTGGACACTACTTTGCCGATTGCACCGCGTTGTATACTGGCAGTAGTCACAGGCTTTGCTACCTTCTGGTTCTTGCGGGAATGGCTGTCCCTGGTAGTAATGTTCCATCCAATCTGTGAATCGACTTAAAAGCTGGTTAAGTTTTTTTGCTGTTTGTTGGTGTCGGGTGGTGTTGTAGCTAAATTTAACGCTTTGCGGTTTACCTTCGGGTTGGACAAACCAGTAAGTCATAGAAATATTTTCTGGCAGATAATTACTCGTTTCAGCTAAAACATACAAGTAAAGACGCGTCTGCCAGTTTTGTTCCAACTTGCGTTTTTGAGATGGTTTGGGATAAGTTTTCCAGTCAAGAATTTGTGCTTGCTGGTTATCTGCAATTAATAAATCATAAATAACCGTAAGCAAATAGTCTTGAACTTGCAGAGTACGGTAGTGTTCGCTTTCGCGAAAAGTTTGGCTATTAGGAGTAGAGTTTAAAATTTCTGGCGCTGCATTCGCGAAAGCTGACATCCAGCGTTGTAGTTGAGCATCCTCTTGTAGGAAAGTATCAATAGGTAAACCCATTTCTCGCTGCTGCATTAGCAGGTGAAAGCGGCTTCCTAAAGTTTGCCGTTCCTCATGTTCTGGATCTAAGGGAGAATGAAGTTGCTCTAGGTAGGTGTGTTGAAATTGACGGGGACAACGTTCTAGTAGGTTAAGTTGTCCTTGTGAAAGTCGCAATAGTTGAGTTTGAGTTGATTGCATACTTGTATTCTAGAGTGAATCATTGCTTGCAGCTTAAATTTGCAGAACGTTTTTACCGTTGCTTCAGGATTAGACTGATAAAACTGCCAAATTTATTGCGTAGTACAATGAGATATTGATTTCCCTGACGATAAACTGCTGAACCACATCTTGTCCACCGATAATATGTGTTAGTAAAAAAACAATTTATGAGTAATCAAAATTCAACTACATCATTACCAGGTTGGACGTTATCGACGCGAGAACCCGAATTTATTGAATCGTTGATGCCAATATGGGAATGGTTTTACCGCTACTACTTTCGAGTACAAACTTCAGGTTGGCATCACATTCCAGAGGATGGAAAGGTTTTGCTGGTTGGTTCACACAATGGTGGGATGGCGTCTCCCGACTTACACATGATGATGTACGATTGGTTCCGTCGCTTTGGCACGCAACGTTTAGTGTATGGTTTAACGCATCCTTCTGCGTGGAAAGTCAGTCCTCCTATCGCCAGCCTCGCACAAAAATTGGGATCCATTCCCGCACATCCAAAAATGGCTTGTGCCGCCTTTGACATCGGTGCAAGTGTCCTTGTTTATCCGGGAGGACAATACGATATGTTTCGTCCTCATAGCCAGCGTTACAAGATTCAGTTTGCAGGTCATAAAGGATTTATTAAACTAGCATTAAAAAAGTCAGTACCAATCATTCCGGTTATCTCTGTAGGGGCACATGATACCTTCATTGTTTTGGGTGATTGCTACGAACAGGCTAAACAGTTAAATGAGTGGGGTGTCCCTTGGTTATACAAGATAGACCCAGGAGTTTTTCCCATATATCTAGGTTTGCCTTGGGGTTTGAGTATTGGTCCGCTACCCAATTTTCCCTTACCCGTCCAAATTCACACTCGTGTCTGTGCTCCGATTGTTTTTGAACGTTATGGCACACAAGCGGCTCGCGACCGTGAATATGTGGATGCTTGTTATGATTTAGTTTACATGCAAATGCAACGCGAATTGGATTTTTTAGTAAGGGATGTGGCGATGTAGTTGATTGGGTTATGTTGCAACCGCGCTAAGAATATTTTTGAAAGCGACAGGCGATCGCAACAGAAAGCAGACGCGCTTGGCCGTATCGCAAATGAAAACCCTGCTATTCCCTATCCCCGGATTGGTGAAACCAACACCAGATTAACTAGAATCTTTAAGACGGAAAATCCGTGATGGCAAGAATCCACGAAGCTACTCTAAACTTGATATATAAATGTATTAATTAACGTATGATGCCGAAAAAAGCGATAGTCAAAGTATTCACAAGCAGTTTGGTGCTTCTTGTGACTTGTGCCTGACTCAATTGGTTTTAGATCTCGTTATTATTAAAGTGCCAATATAGTATAGGTAAAACTTAACTCAAATTCTGACCAATTGGTTGTGGAGTTGTGCGCAATGGAATTACTCGTCTTTGGATTAGTAGTGGTTTATACAGGTGGTGCTTGGAAGTTCTTTAATGGGTTTAACCGGACTAACTTCCAGCGAACTCTGCCCAATCGCCTAAAATTAGCTTTGTTATGGCCAGCTTTGTTTGCCACAAATAAATCCTATCGTCAAAACTTTAGAAAGGCTCTCAAAGGTCATAAATAACTTTTTTTCTCTGAGTTGCCAGTGAGCCTTAGCTTGCAGGTTAGCGTAACGCACGAAAAATGTCTTCGGTGACGGCTCTGATTGCCCATTATCAAAATCTCGAAAGCTATGGTGGCTAGCGTTATTTTCTCTGCTTCCTCTGAGGTCAATTTTTAGCTAATTTTTGGTTAGGAAAAGAGTAGCTTACATAACAGGAGGCTTGTGGCAGCTTATAACCATATTAAGTACCTATGAAAAACTCAAACCCCCTCCCCGTTAACGGAGAAGGGGCTAAAAAGCAAAATTTTACTAACTATCCCCTAACTAAAATGTTTAATGATTGCGTCTGCGAATTCAGAACACTTTAAGGGTTCGACTGGGGGTTCTAGCAACCTTGCTAAGTCGTAGGTAACTTGACTGTTAGCGATCGCATCGCCTAAGCCTTTCTTAATCAAATCAGCCGCTTCTTGCCAACCCAGATACTCCAGCATCATCACACCAGACAAAATTACTGAACCGGGGTTTATTTTGTCTAACCCTGCGTGTTTAGGTGCTGTACCGTGGGTAGCTTCAAAAATGGCACATGCATCGCCGATATTTGCCCCAGGTCCCATTCCCAATCCGCCAACAATAGCCGCTGCAGCATCAGATAAGTAATCACCATTCAAGTTCATTGTTGCCAGAATAGAATACTCATCCGGGCGAGTTTGAATTTGTTGGAAAATACTATCGGCAATGCGATCATTGACCATTATTTTATCTTTCCATTTGCCGTTACCGTGAGTTTCCCAAATTGAGTTAAGAACTGTTTCAACTTCCTTGACAATTTGACCTTGCTTGTCTGTGGTCAGGGCGTTAAATCCAGGGTCAATCATTTGGGCGTTTTCTTCTAAGGAGATATCGGCGTTATGCTCCTTATTACTCAAAATCCAAGATTCCCTTTCGGTAATGGTCTCATTGCGAAACTCGGTTGTTGCCAACTCGTAACCCCAATCGCGGAAAGCGCCTTCAGTGTACTTCATGATGTTGCCTTTGTGCACCAAAGTCACCTGTTGCTTATTTTTGGGGAGTTGCAAGGCGTGTTTGATGGCACGTCGTACCAAGCGCTGAGAACCCTTTTTGCTGATGGGTTTAACACCAATGCCTGAGTCCAAAGGAATTCTCTTTTTGCCGTGTTCTGGTGTGGCGGGAATGAGTTCGTTGTTGAGGATAGAAATCAGGCGATCGCCAATTTCATCACCTTGTCGCCACTCAATCCCCAAATAAATATCTTCCGTATTTTCCCGGTAGACAATGACATCAAGTTTTTCTGGATTTTTATGAGGTGAGGGCGTACCTGCATAGTAGCGGCAAGGACGTACGCAGGCATAGAGGTCGAAAATTTGCCGTAGTGCTACATTGAGAGACCGGATGCCACCCCCGACCGGAGTTGTCAAAGGTCCTTTAATGGCAACACCATACTCTTTAATTGCCGTTTGAGTGTCTTGAGGTAAATACTGATAAGTACCGTATAATTCACAGGCCTCATCTCCGGCATAAATCTTAAACCAACTTATCTTCCGCTTACCCTTGTATGCCGTTTCCACTGCAGCATCAAGGACTTTCACAGTTGCGGGCCAAATATCAATCCCCGTGCCGTCACCTTGAATAAAAGGGATAATCGGGTTGTCCGGAACAATTGGCTCTCCATTCTTGAAGGTAATTTTTGCTCCGGTTGTGGGCGGGGTAATTTTGTCGTACATCAAACACTCCTGATGGCTACGCTGCAACATAGTACCCTTTGGGGCATGAACTCAAAGGAGAAAGACTCATGTCTGGAAGGCTAGTAGATTTTACTGTGTCTTGTTTTGATAGATGTGTAAAGTTTATGAGGCGCAGAGTTTGTTCCCTGTTTGCATCGTGGGCACAGGCGCGTAGGATTTCTTCAAACCGTCGCTATCTTATAGCCTGCACGCTTTATTAGTATACTCTTTGAATATATAGCAAACCCAAATCAATTGTGAACTTATTCGTGAAGACCGTCTTTGGTCTTTAGTAACGGATAACCAAAGTAAAGTAATGAGTGGGCATTCTTTGCGATTTCCTGTAAACTACTCTTCGCTATCAGTGCAACGCCCGTCCACAAGACCTGATAGCCAGTAGCTTGTTCACCAACTGCATTCCGCGAGTAATAGCATGACAGACCCATTGATTGTATCAGGCACTCATAGTAACATCGACTCCCTGCGCCAACCGTTGGTCTCTGGGTCTACTAACACCCAACAGCAGGTGATCCCACAGTTAGCTAACCTGGGAGATACAGGCTTAGATGTCCTGATGGAATTTTTATTTGGACGTAAAGAAAATCCTGCAACTTGGGTGGATGGGAAAGTATACCAGGTTCTTTATAATTCTGATTCATCCAAGGCAAAAGATTTTTTGCAAGCTTATTTCCCGAATGGGATCGTACCTCTGACATCAGAGTGTGACATTGATTACAGTTCAGTACAACAATTACTTGCAGCTTCTGACTTTCAAGCAGCCGATCGCATGACTCTACAAAAAATGTGTGAACTTGCAGGAGGCGCAGCAGTGCAAAGAAAATGGTTATATTTTACTGAAGTAGGAAATTTCCCAGCCACTGACTTAAAGACCATCAACAGCCTGTGGTTAGTCCACTCGGAAGGAAAGTTTGGCTTTACTGTACAGCGAGAAATTTGGTTGAGTCTGGGTAAAAATTGGGAGAATCTTTGGGAAAAAATTGGTTGGAAAAAAGGCAATAACTGGACGCGCTACCCTAACGAGTTCACTTGGGATCTAAGCGCTCCGAGAGGTCATCTACCTTTATCCAACCAACTACGTGGAGTGCGAGTGATTGCTTCTTTACTATCTCACCCTGCTTGGAATTAGTCATTAGTCCTTATTTATTAGTTACAAGGGACAAAAAAAGGTTCACAATATCCCAGCCAGCCCGACAACGGGATGTGGCGATGTTGTTTCAAAACTACGCTTTGTATCCCCACATGATGGTGGCGCAAAACATTGCTTTTGGGTTGCAGATGCGAAAAGTTGATGCCAAGGTGATGAGTGTGGCGCGATACGCACATGCGATCAGCCTCCGGCTTATCGCTCTGTTTGGAATATCTATTGGATCGCAAACCCAAACTGCAATCTTTTGGACAGCAGCAGCAGGTTGCATTGGGAAGAGCGATTGCCTACGGCAGAGCTACGCTTAACGCCCGTCAACCACAAGTCTTTTTGCTGGATGAGCCTTTGTCTAATTTAGATGCTCAATTGCGAGATGACACGCGAGCAGAGTTAAAATAGCTTCATCTAGAATTGGGAGTTACGACTATTTACCTCACCCACGACCAAGTTAAAGCAATGACCTGCCCCTCCGGGGCGGGAACAGGGAATAGGGAACAGGCAACAGCAAAAAATTAGCCCCGGATATTGGATTCAAGCCCCTTAATTTATTAATGGAAGAATTCAAAAAAATTGTTGACAGATGCGTAGCACGATTCAACAAGACGTCCTTGTTTAAATCCCCTAATTTTAATTATGGGGATTCCCCTGTTGCCTGTTGCCCGTTCCCTGTTCCTTTTTAATTTGGCTAACAAAATTGTCGTGGTAAATCGGGGACGAATTCAACAAATCGGCGAACCCCAAAAGATCTACTCTCAACCAGCGAAGTTTCCCCTCTATTGACATTGACTGCTCAACCTGTGAAGCGTTATACGTTATTTCAGATTGTAGAAAATTTTGAGGGTCTTTTAAATCATGGTTTTCAAGAAAATATCTGATCAAGCGCAAGAAAAAGCAGCAGGTGTAACTTCTGCTGCACAAGAAAAAATTGATGTTGTTATAGACGAATTCAACAAGATGCTTCCTTTTGCAGAGCAACTGGGGCTAAGAGTCGCTAGCTTTGATATAGAGGCGGGACTATTACCACAAATAAAAACTTCTTTGATTGGTTCAATTGATGAGATTAAAAACGAAACAGTTGAACGTCTGATAAAAGAAAATGAAAGCAACAAGCTACTCATAGCAGTACTCAAAGCCGTATTATTTGCTAAAAGTATCCATCAGCGGCTCGAAGGGGTTTATATCTCAGTTCTGAAAGATTTGGTGATTGATATTAAGTTGGGTATACCTCCTAGTATCTCCTGCCGTTTTCAATAGACTTTGGACAAAAAAGTAAAAAAAGTCAGAATGCAGAATACAGAACTCAGAATGATTACATCTACAAGAGGACACAAGTTTAGCTTTGTCATACCTATTCTGAGTTCTGATTTTGAGTTCTTCTTAAGGGTGATAAGCCCTTGGCTTTAGCTTGTGCGTATCGCACTTAAGCAAATTGCTTGATCCGGGATTTTGTTAACTCCCCTGGAGCAAACACTCCATTTTCTGTGATGATTGCTGTAATCAACTGGGCTGGTGTGACATCGAAAGCTGGGTTATAAAATTCTACGCCAGTTGGTGTAAGAATAGTGTCGCCAACTTGGTAGATTTCCTCTGGATTACGCTCCTCAATTGGAATTTCGTTACCGTCGGATAAAGAAAAATCAACGGTGGAAAGGGGTGCAGCAACATAGAAAGGAATGTTATGTGCTTTAGCAACGAGTGCTAAACTATATGTACCAATTTTGTTTGCTGCGTCTCCGTTAGCGGCAATTCTATCAGCACCAACGACAACGACATCAATCAAACCCTGCTTCATGCAGTGAGCTGCCATACTATCAGTAATGAGTGTAACTGGAATGCCTTCTTGGACACATTCCCATGTCGTCAGTTTTGCACCTTGCAAGCGAGGACGAGTTTCATCAGCGAACACCCGCGCTAAACGTCCTTCTCGAAAAGCAGAACGTACGACACCCAAAGCGGTGCCATAACCTGCGGTTGCTAATGCTCCAGCGTTACAATGGGTTAAAATTGTCAGCTTCTCTGGAGTTTGAGGCAAGACACTCAAGCCATTGTCGCCAATCGTATAGCAGGTTTGCAAATCTTCCGCGTTGATAGCGCGGGCTGTATTCAGTAGGGTTTGCTTAATGTCTTCTACTGTTCCAAGACTTTCGTAGGCGGTTTTCAGCATTCGTGAAATTGCCCAAAATAAATTCACTGCTGTTGGGCGAGTTGTACGTAGCAGTTGGGCTACTTTCTCCAATTGGTTCAAAAATTGATTGCGATCGCTAGTTTCAATTTCCCGTGCCCCAAGATACATCCCATATGCTGCAGCAACGCCAATTGCAGGTGCACCTCGTACAATCATAGTTTTAATTGCCCGTGCCATATCTGAGCAGCGATGGATTTCTACAAATGCATACTCGTTAGGTAAACGGGTTTGGTCAATCAGTGAGACCGAGTTGTTATGCCAAATAACGGGATAAACCTGGTTTATGGAAGAGTTCATGGAATTTAACGTAATGATTTTTTTCAAATTGTAACGTTAGAAATTCTACAGGTTATACCATATTTTCGTATCTGTACCATATCTGGAATCTCTGGGGTTTTCAGGTGCAACGGTTGTAAATGGCTAAACCCTGAAGAATTCCTTTCTTGGTGGAAACAGCTTACTTAAGGGTGAAATCCTATATTTTGAGCTTTAGGCGATGGGAGTTATTATGTTTATATTAAAATATATAGATTTTTTTAAATATCACATATTTGTTTTCAAATATTAACTATTCTGTCATCAATTGATAACAATGCCACTTCATTTCAGACTTGGAAACAAGTCTGGGCAAGAGCGCTGATTGATTGTGTCTTAGTATAAACTGTAGTCAATAAGAAGTAGAGGCTCGTCAACAACTAAGGGTGTAAGAGTGTAAGGGCTTCGCCGAACGTCCGAACGGTGTAAAGAGCATTTTTATTGAGAATGTATTACGAAGTATCAGTGTTTGGTAGGAGATGAGTGAGTGCTCTTGCAATAATGAATACTTGACTATCAAGTTTTGCAATTAACAAAAAGCCTGATAGTCGCTCCTATTTTTTACTCTGTGATATTGACCAATTGTTTGCGGGTGCGGCTTTTAATCACTTTCGCCGGGACTCCCACTGCAACTGAGAACGGAGGAATATCTTTGGTTACAACTGCACCTGCACCAATAACACTACCCTCACCGATGGTAACTCCGTCTAAGACTACAACACCATGTCCTAGCCAGCAGTCATCCTCTATCAGAATTCCTTTGCGGGTAATACCTTGATATTTAATTGGCTCAATGGGGTCTGCAAAATTATGATTATTTGCATATATTCCAGCATTTGCTGCGATCAGACACCGTTTACCTATTTTAATGTCTCCAGGTCCAGCAATACAAACACCAGGACCAATGAAAGTCTCTTGACCAATATCTATGTATGAATCCTCCAAACACCCAATGCTAACATTACGCTCAATTGCTACTTTATCGTTCAAATATATTCTATTGTTTTCGTGTCCTCGTGCATCTATACGAGTTCCTTTAAAAAGAAACGCTCCATTCCCTACTTCAATACAAGAAGCTTTTATAAATTCAACACCCTCTTGAATAAAAACTTTTTTACCCATACGGGCAAAAAGACTTCGGTAGAGTAGATTACGCAATTTTGGACCTAAAAGAATTGTGGGTAGAGCGCCTACTAAACTAAAAACTAAAAGTTCTTGAAAGCGCTGTAACTTTGAGAACAATTGCTCTATCTTCATAAGAAATACATTATCCTTGTGTAAAGTTTCTTGACAAGTATTGAGTTGATATGGTGTGATGGAAAACCGTGTTTCCTGACTTTGCGTTTCCACTCTTAGTGATAATTTATCATTGCATTGAGCAAATTCAGAGGTACATCAAAAACTCCCCATACTTCCTTAATATTTGAATTTGAGTTATGTGGAAACCCTTAAGTGCAGGTACTGTAAAATCCTCAAGTTAGATGCACAATATATACTCTTTTGGCTCTACACAATTTATGTTGCGTAGATTTACAAGACAAACTTGTAATAGTTTCATATTAGGTAGATACACAAGTAGTATTTACTCTGAGCTAGTTCAAAAGCCTTGCATTGGGATTGTGGAAGTATCAACCATCAAACCGTCTAAATAGGCTAATGTTTTCTTTCTCAGAGAATGTAAAAATCCTTATTTTTACATGATTCCCCATAGAGTTATTTTCTTTGAGGTAACTTCCTGCTGATAACTAGTAATTTTTACCTAAGACCTACAGTTAAACCAACTGCTTCTTCAACACAACTTTTTTCCTACTATTTTCCATCTGTAGGATAAATTTATCCTCCATTTACCTACATAAAAATACAATTGTTGTTGAATTTATCTTGGTATTTCTATTCAAGTGCAACTAATAAATATTAAGGTGGAGTGTCACCAACTTCTGCCATGACGTTAAAACTAACCATCGGTGCAAACAAGTAAGCACTTCCGCGATTACTATAACGGCTTTGCTGAAGCCAGTTTTTCGAGTGTGCTACTTTTCTCATGTTGCACGCAGATAATTTACTCACTAATTAGATGACGCTTGTAATGATACAGCTTTTTCTCAACCATCTCATTTATAAATTTATAATCTGCCGAATAGCATCAGACCACAGACGTATATTAAAACAGTGAATAGTGAACAGTAAACAAGGGGTGGACGAGTCCGTTTCCTACCTGATAACTGATAACTGATAACTGATAACTGATAACTGGTAACTGGTAACTGATAACTGGTTGATTGTAAACTCAATGCTTAACCTAACTTTCACGTTTATCGCTTAACCTGATAAACGTGTGTTTATCTGAGCAAACATATGACATCACCACCCCAGTTACTGACCGATCCGTTTGTGCAACTACCTACAGCAACTTCAGTGCGAGTCGTGTGGTTTACCGAGTTTGCTGGTTATGGACACATAGTTACCTACGGAGAGAATTTAGCACAAACTGCTATTGCCACAACTACCCAACTCAGGCGCACACGCGAAGACCAAAATTCACGCTTAGAAAACCAAACCCAAGACGGACAGGTTTATCAACATCCTGTCCAGCGTGATATTTGGCGACACGAGGCTGAGATTACTGATTTGACTCGTGACACGCGAGTTTCTTACCGTGTAACGAGTGTGCGGGAAGATGGCGAAAGTGTTAGTAGCAATGTGTTTACGCTTGCACCCAAGCCTAGTCCTGGTAAACCACTCAAAATTCTATTAACTTCTGACCATCAAATCAAACCAATGGTTGCAGCCAATTTGCAAAAGGTGGTTGAAACTATTGGACGAGTCGATGCGGTTTGGTTCGCTGGTGATTTGGTCAATACTCCTGATCGCGCCTCAGAATGGTTTGATGATCATCGTGGCGGTGCTTTCTTTCCTTGTTTGCAAGGTCGTGCTAACTATGAAATGAACAGCGACGGAGTCAAGACAATCTACACAGGCGGCGAAATGATTCAATACGCGCCGATGTTTACTTGCATTGGCAACCATGAGATTATGGGACGTCGTGATCATGGAAGTCTAGATGATGAATTTGATGCTACGATTCCTCGTACACTTGCTCTTAAGTTGTATGGACAAGAATCCTTAAAAGATAATTCTTTTAATACTGATACTTACGAAGAGATTTTCACTTTACCACAAAGTCAGGAAGGTGGAAAAACTTACTACGCACTCAGCTTTGGTGATGTACGTTTGGTCGTACTGTATGCGACAAATATGTGGCGGACTCCTCACTTGAATGCAGAGGCTAGAGGTAGATATCGAGAACGGGAAAAAGATTTCAATACCCCAGAGAATTGGGGTTACGGGCAACATATTTATGAACCAATAGCCAAAGGCAGTACGCAGTACAATTGGCTAGTGCAAGAACTCAACAGTCCTGAATTTAAGCAAGCAAAATACAAGGTGGTCATGTTCCATCATCCGCCTCATACATTGGGTGGTAACATAGTCCCAGCATATACAAATCCTGTACAAATCATTGAACGCGATGTTGACGGCGACATCAAGGCAATCCGTTACGAGTACCCCAAAAATGCAGATTACCTGATCCGTGATGTTGTGCCTTTACTTGAAGCAGCGGGTGTGCAGTTAGTATTTTATGGGCATTCTCATTTGTGGAATCGCTTTTGTAGTCAGTCGGGAATGCACTTTTTAGAAACTTCTAATGTTGGTAACTCTTATGGTGCTGCTTGGAGTGACAACAAGCGAGAAGTTCCTGTTGGCTATAAAGAGGATTATGCTGAACTTGGTGATCCATATGGTTTAGAACCTGTGGTGCCTACAATTGTCCCGTTGTTAGGCGAGGATGGTAAACCAATGCCCTACATTGCCAGTAATGACATCACAGTTTTTAGTATCTTTGATACAGGTACGGCTACAGTGAGTAGCTATCGTTTTGATGTACGTAAACCGGATTCAGAGGTTATTAAATTTGATGAGTTTCGGTTGAAATAAGGAACACTCCGCGATGGCGATCGCCTGGTAGCATCGCATGCAAATGATTTTTCTGTACTAAGTGCGATAAGCCTCCGGCTGATCGCATGTGCGTATCGCCATCGCCCAGAACTAGTACTCGATATTAAGTATTCAAAGAACTATAGTGGATATAACTACAATCGACTTTTTTTAAAGAACTTGTGAACTTTTTCATTGGTTGCGCTGTTTGGGCATATAAGGGTTGGATAGGCGAACTTTACCCTCAAGGGACTCGCCAAAGTGATTTTTTGCAACTCTATAGCCGACGCTTCACGACTGTAGAGGGTAACACCACGTTCTACGCTGTGCCTAATCAAGAGACAGTCACCCGTTGGGCGACACAAACACCCGAAAATTTTGAATTTTGTCTCAAATTACCGCGAGATGTGACTCACAACGAACAACTGCAACCTCATATCCCTGATGCTTTAAAATTTTTGGAAGGGATGCGTCCTTTAGGTAAACGTCTAGGACCAGTTTTTGCTCAGTTACCGCCCAGTTATGCGCCTACACTGATTGATGATCTAGGCGCATTTTTGGAAGCTTTGCAGCAAACAGGCGTACGTTTGGCGTTAGAAGTTCGGCATCAAGACTGGTTTACTGAACCATTAGCTAGTGAGTTGACAGCACTTTTAGAAAGGCTTGGTGTTGGCAGGGTTTTGCTAGACTCACGTCCTATCTACACTGGAGATGATGATCCACAAATACAATCTGAACGTCGTAAACCCAAAGTCCCTGTACAATTTAGCGTGACAGCACCTTTTAGTCTGATTCGATTTATTTCCCATCCCAACTTACCAGTGAATCAGCCTTTTATGGAAGAGTGGGTGACTCAGATTAAGCAGTGGTTGCAGCAGGGAAGGCAAATTTATTTTTTTGTTCATTGTCCTGTGGAAGAGCGATCGCCTACTACAGCACGTCATTTTCAAAAGTTATTGGAACACAGTGGTACAGTAGTTCCTCCTCTTCCTTGGAATATCCTGGAAAATCCCCCTAATCAACTCAGTTTGTGGTGAACGTACTGTGGTAATTTGAGTAGAAGAACCAAAGGAGGGTGAGATGAGTCGTCTTTTTTATGAGAATTCCGTTTCATATAAAGGTTATCTCATCATTCCGTTTGTCTTTGGTACAATTGATAGTCACGAGATTTATTCCTATAAATTATTATCAGAAGTTGCGAATCAAAGTCATTTTCACAAAGCAGAAAATCCAGCAGAGATCTATGGCAGTAGTATAGAGAATATTATTGATATTGCCAAAGAACATATTGACGAATATTCAGATTTTATCAGTGATCGCGATAGTTTTAAATTTCGCTACGTTTATCGCAACAACTTAATTATTGTCTTTCAAGAGGCTGGAAGATATTTTTATGATCATTATCCTCCAGACTCACTGAATAATATTGCAGCACCAAAGTTATTCTCATCAGAATACGATTGCTTGAGTTGGATTAAACAAGGTATGGATGGATTGCACACACGGTAAAGACTTCACGAGTTTTGCCCTAGAACACCAATTCATTAATGCCAAAAACCCGGTTTCTGTTGCTGGAAAGACTGATATTTGGTTATCTCAATGAGAAGAAACCGGGTTTTTTATCACAATTGGTGAATACTGAATCGGTGTTCTAGTTATCCGGAATGAGTAAGGGCGCAAGTGTTAGTATCTTTAACAAGCGCGTAAGGAGAAAGAACGATGAGTGTATTGTTAGCCGTCAAGGTAACCTTGACTACCCCAAACCATCGAACACAAGGCGCAGAGATTATCGTTCAGTCCTTTGTATCGTAGGAATGAAGCTCAAAAATCCTCTGTGCGCCTTGTGCAAAACAAGTAGCACACATTGAGGAAATTTAAATGAATTTAGATTTTTTGGGCTGGAGCAATTTTTTTGCTAACAGCTTTGAACCCTATCGCCAAGAAGGATTTATTGTTGGTAGGGTAGCCATTGAACATAGAAAGACATACATCCTTTACACCGAATATGGAGAACTGTCAGCAGAAGTGACAGGTAAACTGCGGTATCAGGCTTCCCAAACCAAAGATTTTCCTACAGTCGGAGATTGGGTTGTTATCCGTGCAAGAGATTCCGCAAAGCAAGCAACTATTCATGAGATTTTGCCCAGGAAAAGCAAATTTTCCCGCAAAATAGCAGGTGCGAAAACAGAAGAACAAATCGTTGCAACTAACGTTGATACTGTTTTCTTAGTCTCTGGATTAGATGGAGATTTCAACCCCAGAAGAATTGAGCGCTATCTCATTCTGGCTTGGGATAGTGGTGCAAATCCGGTGATTGTCTTAAATAAGGCGGACTTGTGTGAGAATGTTGAAGAGTGTTTGGCGCAAGTGGAGGCGATTGCCCCCGCCATACCCATCGTAGTTTTAAGCGCTACCAACCATCAAGGATTCAATGCCTTAAAGCCATACCTCCAACCTGGGCAAACGGTTGCTTTATTAGGATCGTCTGGTGTTGGTAAATCTACCATCACTAATCAACTCATGGGAACAGCCGTTCAAACTGTTCAACCAGTGCGAGACAGTGATGACCGAGGTAAACACACAACAACTCATCGAGAGTTAATTGTACTGCCAACGGGCGGCTTAATTATGGATACCCCAGGAATGAGGGAAATCCAAATTTGGGCGGGTGACGAAGGAATTAGGGAAACTTTTGCAGATATCGAAACACTAGCACAGCAGTGTCACTTCCGAAATTGCCAGCACAACTGCGAACCTGGTTGCGCGGTACAGCAGGCGTTGGACGAAGGGAAACTCGACTACCAAAGATTTCTGAACTACCAAAAGCTACAGAAGGAACTCAACTATCTTGCCCGTAAACAAGACGAAAGACTCAACTTAGCTGAAAAAGAACGATGGAAGAAAATCCATAAGGCAATGCGAAATCATAGCAAGCATTAGATGAATTTGAAGTAGCTACTGTCAAGACTCAAACCTGAAACACCTGGTACAATTGCAATCAGTTCATTCAATTCACCATCAGGCTTTTTCAGGTTGATAGTTACTCCATTTGGTAAGCCAGCAGGAGATGATCCCAAGATATAGTCAGATGCTGTTCCTACAAGCTGGATAACATCGTCATTTGGATTAAAGTCAGCAATCAGAGCGTAGTCATTCTGCCCAGTGGTGAATTTGTTACCGTCATCATAGTAAACCGAGAAGGTACCAGCAGCATTCCGCCCTCCAAGGTTGAATCTATCTCTGCCTTCCCCTCCAATCAGGGTATCTATTTCATTTACTCCATAGCTACCACCAGAACTACCACTGGGTATGTATCCAGCGCCCGTCAGAATATCATTCCCTTTTCCACCGACAAGAATATCATTGCCGCTTCCACCGTTGAGAATATCATCTCCATTACCACCTAAAAGGATATCATTGCCACCGCCATTCTTGTAACTTCCATCGTATAAGATGTCATTTCCATTACCACCAATCAGGATATCATTGCCGAACCCACCATCTAACCTGTCGTTACCGTCGCCGCCATCTAAATAGTCATCACCAGACAAACCTATAATTTGATCATTGCCATCACCACCAAACAGGAAATCCTTACCCAGTGAGCCAAATAACTGGTCGTCACCCTTACCGCCATACAGTAAATTTACGCTATTTGAGTCTCCTCCGTAACCTGGGGCATATGGTACTTTGCTAAGTCCAGCATATAGAGTATCGTTACCGTCACCGCCTATAAGTACGTCGTTACCCTGTTTACCTTCCAAAAAGTCGTCACCAGCAAGACCGATCAAAACGTCGTTTCCTAAATTACCATAAATGAAATCATTGTCTTGCGTTCCCTTTAAATAATCGTTCCCTGTTGCACCGTTAATAACTACCATAGAGCACCTTTTCTAGGAATCAGATGGAGTGGTGATGGTTATGAAGTTGTTTCATTATATATGTAAAAAATAGTACATAGTATTCACCTCTTTTTATTATGGCTGCATTTAGATATGTAGTGAGGACGGATGAAGTAAAATCCTCATGCCTTTAGGCTGAGGAGTGTCAAATTTATAAAGATGGCTGGCTGAAAATTCCGGAGGAACAGGCACGTAGTGAAGGCAGCTTTCCGGGGGAAGCTTCCCCCGGAAACGTGCCGCCCGTATTCCGTGCTTTAGACCGGAGACGCCAGATACCAAGTGAGGGAGACCCTCATCAAGTACTGGCTCATGAAAGCCGCCTACGCAGGGTTTACCCTGCCATAATGCTATCTTTTCAAAAGCTTAACACATTTCTTATGCTGACGTGTTAGCATAAGAATGTAGTTGGTTAGGTCGAAACCAGTGATAATTTACGAGTTTAAAGTCAGAGGGAAAGATAGGCAGTATAGAGCAATAGACGACGCTATCCGTACATCACAATTCATCCAAAACAAATGTCTACGTTACTGGATGGATAACGGCAGATGCTACAAGTCGGGAGACCCGCCCAACGCACTGCCTCACAAAGGCGGAAAAATTGACAAGTATGCATTGAATAAGCATTGCGCTGTATTAGCTGCGGAATTTTCCTTTGCGGATGAACTCAATTCAATGGCTCGACAATCTGCCGCAGAACGTGCTTGGAGCGCGATATCTCGGTTTTACGATAACTGCAAAAAGAAAGTTAAAGGATCGAGCGGTTTTCCAAAGTTTAAAAAACACTGTCGTTCCGTTGAATACAAAACGTCAGGATGGAAACTCTCGAATACTCGCAAAGCTATAACTTTCTCAGACAAGAAAGGAATAGGAACCTTGAAATTAAAGGGAACCTATGATCTTAACTACTATGACATAAAACAGATTAAGCGTGTCCGTTTAATGCGTCGAGCAGACGGGTACTATGCTCAATTTGCGATTGATGTTGATATTAAGATTGAGACTCAACCGACAAAAGAAATGGTTGGTATTGACCTGGGGCTAAAATACTTCATTGCTGATGATAAAGGCAACGTAGAACAGTCTCCCCAGTTTTACCGCAAGTCTGAGAAACAGTTAAATCGCGCCAACCGCAAGAAATCTAAGAAGTACGACCCCAAAAAGAAGAAGGCAAAACAGCCGCAATCAGCCAACTACCACAAAGCCAGAAATCGATATGCTCGGAAACATTTAAGAGTAAGTAGGCAACGAAAAGAGTATTGCAAGAGATTAGCATACTCCGTCATCCAATCTAACGATTTGGTAGCCTATGAAGACTTGAATGTAAAAGGGCTGGTAAGAAATCGACATTTCGCTAAGTCAATTAGTGATGCAGGCTGGTCAACTTTCCGCTCATGGTTAGAGTACTTTGGACACAAGTACCAGAAGGTAACAGTAGCTGTTCCTCCCCATAACACAAGCCAAAACTGCTCTAACTGTGGCGAGAAAGTGAAGAAGTCTCTATCCACTAGGACTCACGTCTGTCCACATTGTGGATATGTGGAAGATAGAGACGTGAATGCAGCCATCAACATCCTGACACGGGGTCTAGGTACCGTGGGGCACACGGGAACTTACGCTTGGGGAGATTTGCCCTCTTGGGCGATTGGTGCAAACCTGTCGTCTAATGGCGAGTCAACGAACCAAGAATCCCCTCGCCTTTAGGCAGGGGAGTGTCAAATACATAGCGCAGATATTGTAGAGTGATCTGCTCACAGGGTGACACAGAAAATTATACCAATTTGAAAAAAGAATGCGACAGATGGATTGTTGAAACTCTTAAGAGCGATCAATCGCTTGGTGTTGAACCAGAAGCCTAATATTTTGGACTGTGGCTTATTAATCCGTAGACGCTTTCTCGGCTCGTCGCTACTACATCGCTTCTCCAGTCGATACAACAGCTACAAAATCTTTTGCCAGTTAGCTTCAGATGATAAAGCTATGAACCTGTATAAAAAATCCAATGTCCAAACCATCCCAAACCCAAGCCTAGACTAGAAGTGCTAGCTAAAATTAGAAAAGTATCAACCTTGCTAAAAGATTTTTCTAATTCCTTTCCAGCCACAGCCGCCACAGCCCCACCCACAGCCGCCACAGCCCCACCCACAGCCACAGCCACAGCCCCAGCCACAGCCACAGCCCAAGCCACAGCCCAAGCCACAGCCACAGCCCAAGCCACAGCCCCAGCCACAGCCACAGCCACAGCCCCAGCCCCAGCCACAGCCACAACCCAAACTATTTGCAGAGGGTTAAGCGTTGCTAATAAATAGCCTATAAATGTGTAATTCAATAATACACCAACCAACCAGCCCCAAGCAATAATTCTAGGTGATTTAGTAGCTGGTTTTGACTTTGACTCGTCGAATTGGCGACGAACAACTTCTGTTTTATGAACTGGCTCAACTAAAGGTGGAGGCACTGCTTTTGGTGCTTCTAGCATTGCCAACCATGCTTGCATTGACTGAGGGCGGTTTTTTGCCTCCAGCGCCATTCCCTTGAGAATTGCTTTATTTAATCGATTACTTATGCTTGGAACAATTTGTTTGGGTGGAGTTAGGGAAGCTTTATTGAGCTTGCGAGCTAGAGAAGTTGTGGGGCGTTGACCTGTCACCGCATAATAAAGTGTAGCAGCCAAACAGTAAATATCGACTGTTGGCTCCCGACTGCCACTGCTCATCTGCTCATAGGGTGCAAACCCGTCATTACCTGCAATACTCGTTGAACTCACTGTTGAGGGAAGTACTTTCTTGGCAATGCCAAAGTCAATCAGAACTGCTTTGCCATCGCTTTGCAGCATAATGTTTCCGGGGTGGGCATCTCGGTGTACTAGCCCTGCTTCATGCACCATGATCAAGGCTTCCCCAATTTGGCGAATACAGGGGACAATCTTAGCTTCTGGTAACGCTTTCCTGCGTCTGACTGCCTCAAATAAATTTTCTCCCGGCACAAAGTCCATCACCAAGCAGTGGATTGCACCTTCCTTAAACAGCTCAATCACTCCCACAATGTGAGGATGGGAGTGTTGAGATAAGCTTGCCAGTATGTGCGCTTCTTTGATAAATCGCTCTATGTACTTGTCATACTCAGGATCATGGCTGAGATATTCATTGGGTGTTTTGATGACAACTGTCTGGTTTAGCTCAACATGCAAAGCCTTATAAGTAATCCCGAATCCCCCCTGCCCCAGGACTTCCTCAATTACATATTTGCCACCTTGCAATCGTTGTCCTGGTGTCCAAGGCATGAATACCTCTAAGTGAGAAAAAAAGACTTGAAAAATTACTTTAATGCCAGCAACCTGATGAAAGTTTAGCTCATTCTACGGTGTTTTGGTAGATGACGGACTGGGAGACACTGACGATGGGCTAGGAGACGGAGATGGTTTGAGAATAGGAATTAAAGCAGCAATGCCTGAGAGTAAGGCTCCAATCGCGGCGATCGCAGCTATAACAAGTGTCCAATTGATTTTTTTCTCCCGATTTGGGTTAGGGTTAGGGAGTACAGTTGATACAGGCTGGGGAGTTTCTCCACTTAACCCTAAAGAATCGAGCCATTTTCGCATCGATTGCGATCGCTGTTGGGGATTTAGCTTCATCCCTGTTAAAATTGCTCGGTTTGTGCGATCGCTAACCAAATTATTCAAGTCTTTCGGTTCCACTAAACGAGCATTGTCCAGTTTGCGTTTCAACGCACTGACGGGTGTTTGTCCGGTTACAAGTACATATAAAGTAGCTGCCAAAGAATAAATATCGCTATATGCCCCTGTTGGTATACTTTTAGCGTAAAGCTCAGGGGGTGTAAATCCCTCAGAAGTTTCCTTAGTTCGGTTTGTGGTTAAAATATGGTCAAAGTCCAGAGCTAAACCAAAATCGATCAGCACTGCTTCAGCTTGTCCATCTCGCACCCGCAAAAAGATATTTCCTGGCTGCACATCCCGATGAATCAACCGATTCTCATGCACAACTATCAAAGCTTCCCCGATTTGCTGAATGTAGCGTAGTGCTTCTTGTTCTGAAAGTATTTGTTGGCGACGATCAGCTAAACTCACCCCATCCACATATTCCATTAGCAGACACCAATGCTCTCCTTCCTTAAACGGTTCTGCAACCTGTACAATATGCTTATGCTTACATCGAGTAAGTTTTACCGCCTCTTGCCAAAACATCGTCTCCAGGCGTTCGCGTTCCTGCGGGGTTAGGGATCTGAGCAGTTCATCATTTAAGGTTTTAATGACTAGGCGATCGCTGTTGCTATTTTTGACTAAATAAGTGATGCCAAAGCGTCCCCTTCCCAACTCTTTTTCAATGGTGTATTTTCCACCTTGTAAGCGATCGCCTGCTACCCAAGCCACATTTGCAACTCCCAAAATATCTGCATTAATTATACCAATCACATTTTTCTGATAGGATAATTAATCGGTGTTATTATTTGGTCGCAAAAAATCGATGCTATGCCAACACGCTCTTAGAACTTAGTCACTGTCACATTAACACCAGATTCGAGTTTTGGAACCTTGAAATACTCAAACTGCTCTGTAGGTTGAGAAGTCTGGTTGATTTGATCAGCTTTTTTATTTGTTTCTTCTAAACATTGTTTGAGGGTATTGCCAGGAGATTTGATCAGCTCAAGCGGGTTAACCTTTTTGCATTGTGACTCGCGTACTACCCCGATTGAGTCAGAAACTTTTCTGAGATTGTTGGTTTGTTCTGTGACAGTAACTGTTCCACTATTAATCGTAGCTGGTTGAGTCACAAGAACTGCTGCCTGACCGTTGTTAGTTACGGCAGGAGACACATTTTCTTCGTTGGCTAAGGCAGGATGAGCTACAACGCTTGTGCTCATGATTACAAACAACGCCGTCAGTAAGCGTCTCATGACTGTATGTGCTCGACACTCACAAAAACTACATAAACATGATGACACAGCGCAAACAAAAAAGTTCCAGACAGGTAAAAACCTGTGTCAACAACTAAGGGAGTAAGGGGGTAAGGGTGTAAGGGTGTAGGGGAACCCCATCAATAAAATTGAGGAGCCAGTGTCGGGGTTCGGCAGTTCCTCATGGGGGTTTCCCCCATGAGGAACTGCCGAAAGGGTCTCCCGACTTGAGACATCTGGCGTGAGCCTTACTTGCGGACGCCGTATTTCTCGCAAAGTCTGCCGGGCAGAAGATTCTGTCCGGCGAGCTTTGCGTACTACGTATCTCGAAATACTTTTCTTTTTCCTTCCATTATTAAAATAAGGGGCTTGTGTCCTTGTTCCGGGGTAGGGGTACACCACAAAGAAAATGTGTTCTTTCCCTTACACCCCTACACCCCCATACCCCTACACCCCTTTCAAAGGTCAGCAGCTTTGGTGAGCCACGTTATTGATCACTCCATAGCTCTAGCTGCCCATAGACGTTGATATTAAATGTAAATTGAATATTGATATAGTTTTGTGGATATTCCGTGGGAAAAGGAGCAAAGGGTACTGCTCGGTTTATGGCATTCAGTGCTGCCTCATCAGTCATGCCAAACCCAGAACTTTGTGCAACGTGAAGATCGCTTACCAAACCAGATCGGCTGACGGTAAACTGAAGCACTGTTCGTTGGGAAGATTGGGTGAGTCCCGGTATCCAGTTGCGCTTCACTTGCTCCTGTAATTGTTGTAGGTAAGCGCCCATGTCTGCATCTTTGCTGGCATCAATGCCTTGTGTCCCTTGATTCAGGCGATTGGAATTCGGCAGCGCTGCCAGATTATTGGTTCGGTAATCACCACTAGATACACTAAGTGGACCACCCAAACGGCTTGCTCCACCTGACTTTGAAGATGCTTGAGAGCGAGAGAGTTTTCGTGGTGATGTTGTTGACTGATTTTGAGAACGCGATGATGCTCTACGCGGTGTTCCTGGGGACAGCAGGGAATTAGCCCTATTCTGAAACTGTTCAGGAGAGGATTTTGCAGCAAGCCGACTACTATTTTCCCGACGAGTTGAAGGTACTGACGGTGTGGTATCAGGTGAAACAACCGTTTGCCGAGGTTTCAATGCGAGTGGTTTGGGTTTTGGTGTAACTGTCGTTGAGAAGGGTGAGGGTTCTGACGGTGTGGTGTCAGGTGAAACAAGCGTTTGCCGAGGTTTGAGTGCGAGTGGTTTGGTAGTAGGTGCAACTGTCGTTGGATATGGTTCTGTTTCTGGGAGTTGAGGTTTTGGTGTAACAACCGTTTGCCGAGGTTTGAGTGCAAGTGGTTTGGGTTTTGGTGCAACTGCTGTTGGCAAAGGTTCTGGTTCTGGGGGTTGGGGTTTTGGTGTAACCCTTCTTTGTCGCAGTTTGAGTGCGAGTGGTTTGGTGGTCGGTGCAACTGCTGTTGGGGAGGGTTCAGGTTCTGGTGGTATCGTTGGTGTAACAACCGTTTGCCGAGGTTTGAGTGCAAGTGGTTTGGGTTTTGGTTCAACTGCTGTTGGCAAAGGTTCCGGTTCTGGTGGTGTCGTCTGTGGTGGAATTGTCCTTTGTCGCAGTTTGAGTGCGAGTGGGTTGGTGGTGGGTGCGACTGCTGTTGGGGAGGGTTCGGGTTCTGGTGGTTGGGGTTTTGGTGCAACTGCTGTCGGGGAGGATTCGGGTTTTGGTGGTTTGGTGATAGGAGCAACTGCTGTCGGGGAGGATTCGGGTTCTGGTGGTTTGGGTTTTTGTGTAACAGCTGTTGGGGAGGGTTCTGCTAGTTTGGTGACAGGAGCAACTGCTGTTCGTTTTGGTTCAGGTGCGAGTGGTTTGGTGACAGGAGCGCTCGCAATTTTCTGGGGTTTGGCTTGCAGTTTTTGAGGAGATGGATTTGATGATACTGTTTTTTGCTGCGTCCGTTCTGGCAATAATAGCTCAGAAGATTCAGAACCGCTCTTAGTTTCGGGTGCAGTTGTTGATCCTGACTTAGCTGCAGAAATAGGTTTTCCAGGTTTTGGTTTTCCACCTGCAACAGAATTTTTGGCAGCCCGTTGTGAAGTTTCCGGGGGCGTCTTTGTCTGATTCGGAGGAACTTGGACGAACTCAATTGGTATTGGTTCGGAGACCTCTTGCTTCGGCGCAACAGCCCTGAGCCAATAATCACTTGCAATTAAGAGAACAGAGTGCAGCAGGATCGAAGTAACTACATAAAATATGAGATTTTCTGGGCGATTTTCTGGGCGATCGCCTTTGAGGGCGTGATGCTTTGCGCCATCACTTTTGTTGCGCTGTGAAGCATGAGACTTAGCCATGTTATTGTGCTTTCTTCCTAACAGCAGCCTCAACAAGTCTTATTTAACAATGTTGGTGTAGTGACTGGCAAACATCAGCACTTTGAGCCTGTGTGCTGGCAATCTTTGATTTTAAAGATTTACCATCTACATTAATCGGCAGGATAGCATGAACCAGCGGCTATTCCCTGTCGAATCATAGCATCAATTTCAGTTCATTCCACCTGGGCTGTGAAAAGTTAAGACAGCGCATTTTTATCAATAAGCATTATTGCTTAACACTTTCTTTGCTAATGGTGAGTTTCAACCTCATCCCGGCTATAGCTGATGCTAAAACCGCTCCTCCCTGAATTCGCGAGGAGGAGTCCAAGTGTACTGCATTGAAATGAAAACCGCCATAATCGCATTTGCGAGGATATGGTGTATTGCAGCACATAGCAGATATTGATTGCACGGTATCTGCTCTCAAGTCTGGTTGATTAGTTATACTTCTTGAAAAAACTGCATATCAATTCGCCAGGATCGTTATGCTCAAATGGCAAAGCAGTCCCATCTTGCAGAACCTTGACTCTAGAGCGACAGTTGTAGACCTCGATAGGTCTTTTGACTCCATCTATGCTAACAGCTGCTCTATATTCCCAATAATTTTTGGCACTTCGTTTAATATCAACAATGCAGAGTTGGTGACCATCCCAATTGCGACACACTGATGCAAGAGCTGGAAATGCTACTGCTAAAGAGAGTACCAATAGTAACACAAAGGCAACATATTTCATCACGGCTAGTGTGTTAATTAATTTTTCGTTGATAGCCTTGCCAATATTTTTCCCGAAGTTTGCCCTTTTGCAATTTACCACTTGGCGTTCTTGATAAGGATTCAGTAAACTCAACACTCCTAGGTAACTAATTCTCTCAAAGGGATAGTTTGTTAGCTGACTTGATCCGCAGGGAAACTGTAGCTATAGGGATTATAATATTTTGAGACTAAAATTCCTCTGATGTTTTCAACTATTGATAATCTGCTCCACCGACACAGAAATATCTGGGAATGCAAGCGGTTGAATTGTTCCCGCAGTCAGTGTGAGTTTTGCGGCGTACTCTCCGTCTAAAGGCTCTCGAAATATCACTAAGTGCAGCTTTTTGAGGTTGACTACCCAATATTCTGGGATACCCACTTCTGCATAGATTTTGCTTTTAATCTCTAAATCTTTCTCTAAACTAGAGTTAGCATACTCAATCAGCCAGAAGATATTTTCTGGATACGGGTGATGTTCTCGATACTCACGTCCTAAGCGTTGGACAATCGCAATATCTGGTTCAGGTTCCGAATCATTGGGTAAAGTGATAGGCTTGGCTTGACGAACCTTGGCGCGTTCACCCAATAACCTTGCTAGATACTCACCCGCTTCATCACTAGAATAAGCATGAGGTTCTCCTTCTGGCGACATTTCTACAATTTCTCCTTTAAGCAGTTCAACATTGCGATCGCTCAAAATACCAGCAGCAATCATGCGGTGATACTCGTCAATCGTCCACTTAGCAGCAATAACAGTCATGGCGATCGCTTCCTCCCAATGATTTGTTTTATATTCTGATCGTGAAGTACCTACACTGTAGCGATTTTGTAGCGAAGCGTGAGAGGCTCACAACACTCAGTTTTCTTTGTTGGGAACAGTGCTTACTTTAGTCTAAACTCCAGTTAGTGTCATAAACTAGGCTGAATCGGTTTCACATGGAGATTTAGCAGCGATCGCTGCCAATGCCTCAAGTGCTAATCTGACCGCTCACTGTTGATACTCTCATAAATACTGGATAGTAATTTTTCAAACACAACTGCTTTAAATTCTTCACTATTCATCACTTGCATAAAGATTTTTTCGTTACCGTCCATGCGTTCGATAAATAGATTTTCAAGATGCTTTTCTAGAACCGGGGCAAAGTTTTCTTTTGTATTGACTTGAGCTGCTTGTTTGATGGAGTCATTAGCGATCGCCGTTTCAGTAATTTGCTCAAAAAAGAGTTGGTCGGCTGGAGTGAAGTTAGTACTAAAACGTTCATTAAGGGAGTCAATAAGCTGGGATAAGGGGACTTCTTTATCTGGCTGGCGAGTTCCCAATGCACTAGCACCTCGTAATGGTTCTGCTTTACCTTCGGTTAAATCAATTTTCCCTTCACTGATTTTTTCCAGGCGATAAAATTTTAGTTCTATATCCCCAGATAAATCAATTTTTGGAGCTTGGGGACTACGGGGTAATTTCTTTAGTAGGAAACGTCCATAGGCATAAAGCTTTTCGAGTTCTGAATCTTGGTAAGGAATAATCTGGGCAAGGAATAGGTAGAGATTGCGGAAGCTGGTAAGTTGGCTTTTAAATTGTTCTTTATCTGAGTCTTGGAGGACTTTATAATTTTCAATAATCGGATCTAGTAATGTATTTAATTTTTTGTGTTCGCCTCCGGTGAGGGAGGTTTTTGGGCGAAACCAAATTTCACACCACTGGTTTACATCGTCTTGGCTAAAAAGTTGCCATTCATAAAGCTGGTAAGACAGATCATTTAATTGTTGCGGATCGGCGGTTTCTCCAACGGGCGTTTCTTCGTAGTAGGGTTTAAAGGCTTTGTAGATGTCTTCGGGTTTATTGACGAAATCTAAAACGAAAATATCTTCTTTGCCTGTGGTGGTACGGTTTAAGCGAGATAAAGTCTGGACGGCTTGGACTCCATCCAGTCGTTTATCAACAAACATAGTATGAAGCAATGGTTGATCAAATTCGGTTTGAAATTTGTTGGCGACAAGCAGCACTTGATAGGCATCGCTGGCAAATTTATCAGGAATTTCTGAAGTTTTGATGCCACCATTCATGTTGACTTCAGTAAATGTTTCTCCGGGTAACTCATCAAGGGTAATAGAACCAGAAAAGGCAACTAGGGATTTAATATCGCTATACCCTTTTTCTTTAATGTATTTATCGAAGGCGAGTTTGTATTTAATGGCGTGTTCACGGGAACGGGTGACAACCATTGCTTTAGCTCTACCCCCAATTTTGTGGCGGGTATGATTACGGAAATGTTCAATGATGATTTCTACTTTTTGGGCGATGTTGTGGGAATGGAGTTCGAGAAATCGGGCGATCGCCTTGGCTGCTTGGCGACGAGGTAAGTCGGGGTTATCTTCACAGGTGCGGATGAGTTCGTAATAGCGATCGTAGCAGGTGTAATTTGCCAAAACGTCTTTAATATAGCCTTCTTCAATCGCTTGGCGCATAGTGTAGAGATGGAAGGGGGCTTTGCCGTTCTCTCCGGGTTCATCGAATACGAGTTGGGTTTTGTACTTGGGGGTAGCGGTAAAGGCGAAATAGCTGAGGTTTGGTTGTTTGGTGCGGCTGATTTGTTCTTTTAGTAGTTGTTTTTTGGCTTCATCAGTGAGATCATCTTCCTCAAGTTCATCTTCCAGGAGTTGGGCGGCGATCGCTGATTCGATACCATCTTTATTCAGGATTTTGCGGAGTTCTGTGGCGGTTTCTCCGGTTTGGGAGCCGTGGGCTTCATCAACGATGACGGCAAAACGTTTATCTTTGGTGGTAATGTCTATGGTTTTACCTTTTTTCGCTAAAGTCTCGATGGCTTTAGTGATGAAAGGGAATTTCTGGACGGTGGAAATGATGATGGGTACACCGTCGCTGAGGGCTGTAACCAGTTGTTGGGTGTTCTCATCAATTTTCTGGACAACTCCGGCTTTATGATCAAACTGATAGATAGTGTTTTGCAGTTGTTGATCTAGTACGGTGCGATCCGTGATGACGACAACGGTATGAAAAATTTTTTCGTCTTGGTTGTCATGGAGGTTGGACAGGCGATGGGCTAACCAAGCAATAGAGTTTGATTTTCCTGATCCTGCCGAATGCTGAATCAAATAATTATGTCCGGCTTTGTGTTGTTTGGTGTGGGCGATGAGTTTACGAACCACATCAAGTTGATGGTAGCGGGGGAAAACCAGGGTTTCTTTTTTCTGGTAATTAACACCAGTGGCGGTAGGAATTTTGGTTTCTTTAATTTCGATGTGGAGAAAACGGGCTAAGATGTCCAAAAGGCTATCTTTTTGTAAAACTTCTAGCCAAAAATAACTGGTGCGATATTCTTCATTGTCTCCCACTGGGTTGCCTGCACCGTGATTATTACCTTTGTTGAAGGGTAGGAAATGGGTACTTTCTCCAGCCAGTTTGGTGGTCATCCAAACTTCTTCGGTATCTACGACGAAATGGACTAAGCACCGTTGTTTAAAGGCAAATAGCAGGTCTTTGGGATCTCTCTCGGTTCTGTATTGGTAGATGGCGTTTTGGTATGTTTGCCCGGTGAGGGGGTTTTTGAGTTCGATAGTAGCGATGGGTAAACCGTTGATGCTGAGGAGAATATCGGGAATACGTCCGGTTTTGATGGTGACTTGGCGGGTGATGGTGAGGCGATTTTTTTCGTAGAGTGCCAAGGTTTCGGGGTTCATGCCTGTGTTCGGCTGGAAGTAGGCAACTCGCAGGGTTTTACCATAGCATTTGAAGCCATTGCGGAGAACATCGAGCATTCCTCGGCTTTTGAGTTCTTTGGTGAGACTATCTATAACGATTTTCTGGGCATCGCTGTTGTTGGCTAGGCGTTTCCATTGTGTGGGCTGGGTGGTTTGGATAAAGTTGATGATTTCCGTGGGGAAAAGGGCGGTTTCTGGGTCGTAGTCGTTTGCTTTACCTTGGTGATAGCCACTGAGTTGCAGGAGTTCCCGTTCGATGATGTCCTCAAATTTGTTTTCTGTGTGCATGAGTATGAAGTATAAATTTAATCAATAAAGTATAAATAAATGTAGGGTGTGTTGTCGCGCAGCGCAACGCACCGACACAGCATTCAAGGTGCGTTAGTCTACGGCATAACACACCCTACGAATTCACGTTGATTTCAATTATAAAAAATATTAAAATTAATCAAGTTTGTTGGTCTAACCAATTGATCAGCTCTTCTAGAGATTGGAAATCAAAAATTGCATCTGCTAGGTTTTCTAATTGTTCTGAAGATAAGCGCTCAATGCGGTTTTCTAAAGTGGAATCAATATTATTAAATCGGCGTTTTAGTAGCTTTTTAACAATTTTTTTTTCTCCTCGTTCAATTCCTCTTTCAATTCCTTTTTGCATCCAACTGGTGACAATTTCCATGATTCCTTCCTCTTCAACTAAGTTGGCTTGTTTTAGTTCGGTATCAAGTGCTTGTTCTTCTGTAGCGTTTAATTTGAGATAGGTGTCAATAAAACCGGAAATTAATTCCATTTTAGCAGGGTTTAACTGCAAGGTTACTAACATCCTTAAGCACTCTAGTTTTACGCGGACTCTTTCTTCTGGGTTAAAGTCCATTTTTGCCATTAATGCGGCTGCTACGGGGTTTGGTTTATTTAAAAAATTGCGCCAGTTGAGGTTATTTAATTGAATGGCGACGTAGTTAAATTCTAGAATTTTTCTGTTAGGGAAGTTAACTGTATATTGGCTTTTTTCTTGGCGTTTTGGTTCGTCGTAGGAGAAAATAACTATAGGGAATATAGGTAATAAATATTTAGCATCTAAACGGGCGAAGTAATGAAACATCCGCCGTTCAAATTCTTTTTGATTATATG
Organism: Brasilonema angustatum; assembly: GCF_059505445.1. Taxonomy (NCBI): domain Bacteria; kingdom Bacillati; phylum Cyanobacteriota; class Cyanophyceae; order Nostocales; family Scytonemataceae; genus Brasilonema; species Brasilonema angustatum. The sequence continues at coordinate 214,032 of NZ_JCACKO010000125.1, forward strand.
CTTGATTTTCTAGGTGAATGAGAAAGTAGGTGTCTTGTTCTCTCCATTTGACTTGGGCTAGTAAATCGATTTTTCTTTTATCTCCAGATGTGACATCAGTAAATATTTCTTCTGGTAAAAAGGTGAGGCTGTCTTTAGCTACATAGTCTAATACTTCTGGTAGAAACAGTTCTATAAATTCCCAAAAGAAAGTCTGGATTAATTCTTTAAAGAGTCTATCGTGATCTATCATGCTTTTTTATTATTTAATTAAACAATAAATAACTCATTTTTAAAACTTAATATCATCTAAGGGTAATAATCCTTCGTCCACATCGGCAAAGTCTTCGTCCAGTGGTTCAAGGGCAGAAAGGGTTTCCAGGAGAGATTTTTTCTTAATGGGGGAAATGATGGCGAAGGGGATACCATTTTGGATGATGGTGAGGGGTTCGCCTGTTTTTTGAGCTTGGTTAATTAGATTTTGGACGGTTTCGGGGAGGTCGCAAAGGGTGATTTGTGTCATAGTGGGTTCTGGGGTTAGCGGATGGAGACTTGGCGTACATCTATTTTACCTGTGACGGCGTTGGTGATGAGGGCGGTGCGATATTCTTTTAATAGTTTGATTGCTTCTTGAATCTTGGATTTTTGTTTGTCAAGTTTTGCTGTTGTTATATCTAAGTATTCGGTGATTTGTTTTTGTATATCAATTGAGGGAATAGTAAAAGTCAAATTTCCGGCTTGTTGAAAATTAAGACCTTCACGAGATGTGCCGTTTTCATAAGAAAAAATTTGTTGTTTTCCCTCTTGAGAACAAAGAAGTAAATGCAAATATTGAGGAAGTATTTCTTTTAAATTTGGTCTAAATATACAAACGTGCTGATTTACATTCGCTTTTCCAAAACCAGGAGGAACTAAACCTACTCTACCAATAGATGCACCTGTAATATTTAGCAAAATATCATTTGGAAATACTCTACTATTAGCTTGTAGATTATCTATCTCATCATCAATATAAACAACATCATCTAAACGAAGTCCCTCATCATACACATTTTGGCTCCTAATTAACATTACACCAGAATCAACATAAATTTCTGAACCTCCTTTCGGTGTTTTTCCACTTCCAATTTTAGTTACCAAAAATTTAGTTTTTTTAACTTCCCAATGTTCGGGAATTTGACCTAACCACTCAACCCCAGAATCTTTCATCGGGACGCTTGGATCTAGTCCTTTGGTGACAGCGTGACTGATGAGGGCGGTGCGTTTTTCGTCGAGTTTTTCAATAAGGGTTTCTTTCTTGGCGATGAGGTCGTCTATTTGTTTGGTTTTATGGTCGAGGAAGCGGGCGATCGTTTTCTGCTCATCCAGTGGCGGAAGGGTAGCCCAAAACTCTTTTATTTTGTCTAAGTGTAAATTAGTAACAGTATTCGATTTAGCACCAATATTAATTTGTGTTTCTGTAAGTTTACCCAACAAAGAATATTGCAAAAATTCAATGTTGACTTTTGGTTTTATAACCTTAATTAGACATAGACTAACAAAAATACTAAAATCAAAATCCCAGTCAACAATTCTAGGAACTCCTATTGTTCCATTTTTAGAGTAAAGTAAATCTCCTTTTTCTGGTTTGCATCTGATAGATAATGTATTGTGTTCCTCTTCGGGAATAAATTTAATATTGTTCATGTTAATAGAATTATTTTTCGCCTGAACAATATCAGTAACTCTTAAAAATGGTATTCCCTCATTAACATAAGTTGGAGTAAAATGTGCGCCATCAATAATTTGATTGGTTATATGTTTGATTCGAACAGCTTTCCAATGCTCAGGAATCTCCCCCAACCACTCAACACCAGAATCCTTATACTTTTCATAACCCTGATACTTACCCATTACACTACCTCCCCCAACATCGCCATAATGTCCAACTCCAGTGATTTAATATCATTTTCAATTTCATCCAGAGGACGGGGCGGCTGATACACATAAAAATGACGATTCAACGGAATCTCATACCCGACTTTGGTTTTATCAAAATCAATCCAAGCATCCGGTACATGGGGCAATACCTCAGCCTCACAATATGCTTCACAATGCCCCTTCACCAACTTAACCAACTCATCTACACTCGCATCCTTGTCATACTCTAAGGGCAACGGTAACGTAATATCATCCGGTAAAGGTACAATCTCCGTATCTCGCAAATTACTATCCGGTTCAGGATTCCCCTTCTTATCCCGACAGATTTCGGCTTGTGGATCAGCCTCACCCAACGCTGCTAAAATCGCCTTGATCACCGGCTCTTTCAACTTTAACCCCGCATTCTTTAACACCCGTTCCAAATCCCGCATAAATTCAGCACGGGACATATACAGGCGATCGCCGTCCAGACACCGCAAAGCATCTAGAATCTGATTTTGGAGGCTTTCACCTATTTCAATTTCTAACTGTTGCACCTTAGCATCTTTACGCTTCTTACTCGTTGCCAAATCCTGAAACGCGTTCTGCTCTGACAATCGAGCCAAACGATCCTCACTTGCCTGAAAATTTAATCTTAAGGGACGCTCCACTGTAATTTTGAGAAACCCAAACTCCCGATTATCAAAAATCTTTGAGCAAACCCGCTTTTCTATCTGCCCGTGTGATTTCACCTCACTTAAACCATTCTGCTCAAAATCCCCATACAGTCGCACCAGTTCCGCAATATGCTCAGGAGATAATTCATTGCGCTTTTTACCGAGACTCTTTTTCATTTTATGAAAATGGCGAGTACCATCAATAAGCTGAACTTTCCCCCGACGATGCGCCGCTTTTTTATTCGTCACCAGCCAAATATAAGTAAAAATTCCCGTGTTATAAAACATCTGGTCAGGTAGAGCAATCACCGCATCAAGCCAGTCATTTTCAATAATCCAACGGCGAATATTACTTTCACCACTTCCCGCATCTCCTGTAAACAAAGGCGAACCATTAAACACAATAGCAATCCGAGAACCATCACCTCGTTCCTCTGGTGGGTTGTGCATTTTCGATATCATGTGTTGCAGAAACAACAGCGAACCATCATTAATTCGAGGTACACCAGCCCCAAAACGCCCCTTAAATCCTAAATTGTCATATTCATCTTTAATAAAATCCTCTTCTGGTTTCCATTCCACCCCAAAGGGCGGATTAGCAAACATATAGTGAAACTGTTTATCAGGATGACCATCACGGGGTAAAAAATTATTACTTTTGCTTTTTGCGTTTTTTATCCCCAAGGTGTCGCCATAGACAAGATTGTTAATCGGCTCATCTTTAATCAGTAAATCAGAACAGCAAATCGCATAGGATTCAGGATTATATTCTTGCCCAAATAACCCTAAATTTGCTTTAGGGTTTTGCTTTTTAATGTATTCCTCCGACACTGAGAGCATTCCCCCCGTTCCTGCTGTGGGGTCGTACACTGTCCGGTAAATTCCTTGTTTAAACAATACCTTCGCCAAAAAAAGAGGATAAATATCTCAATCCCAAAACCTCGACT